>JAJZHJ010000308.1 GCA_021804525.1 Bacteroidota bacterium
CATATAAATTGTTGTATTTCTACCAATGTGTTATTTTACGTTGAGCCTAAGATGGGCGAAGGATAAGCGAACCTTAAGCGAAGCTAAGTCGAATGACAGATAGCAAGTAGATTGAGTTTTTTGCTTGCAAAATGATAAATGAGGGTTGGATGTGAGCGGCAACTTTGAAAATGACCTTTTATGTTGTTCTTGGGAAAAAAGACCCGCAACAATGACGCTGCGAGTCTTTATGGCAGAAATTAAAAATCTCCTTATTTGTACATCATTTCTTTCAGTAATTGCGGAATCTCAACAGGCCGCCGGGCAACGGGGACTCCTGCTGTTTCGAAAGCGGCTATCTTTTCGCCGGCTGTGCCGCTTCCACTTGAAATAATGGCACCGGCGTGACCCATTCGCTTCCCTGCAGGCGCAGTTTGTCCGGCAATAAAAGCAACCACCGGTTTCGTAATATGTTCTTTTATATATTGTGCAGCTCTTTCTTCTGCATCGCCTCCAATTTCACCAATTAATACGATACTATCTGTGTCAGGATCATCCTGGAATAATTGAAGTAGTTCCTGAAAATAGAGCCCCGCAATCGGGTCACCGCCAATGCCCACGCACGTACTTTGCCCAAGTCCCTGGTTGGTTAGTTGATAAACCATTTCGTAAGTTAAGGTGCCGCTGCGACTCATCAGACCAACATGTCCTTTAAGAAAAATATTACCCGGCAAGATTCCTACCAACGATTCGTCGGGAGATATCAATCCTGGACAATTGGGGCCAATCAGTTTAGTGCCTTTTTTATTGAGATAGGGAGTTACTTTCACCATGTCAAGTGTAGGCACTCCTTCCGAAATGGCTACCACTAATTCTATCCCTGATTCAGCAGCTTCAAGAATGGCGTCGGCTGCCAACGCTGCCGGTACAAAAATGATGGAGGTGTTGCCTCCGGTTTCTTTTACGGCTTCTTCAACGGTATTGAACACCGGAATGTCATCCACGATTTGTCCTCCTTTGCCGGGTGATACGCCTCCAACAACTTGTGTCCCATAAGCTTTCATCTTTGCGGCATGAAAACTTCCATCCCTGCCGGTAATTCCCTGAACGATGATTTTTGTGTTTTTATTTACTAATATGCTCATTGTAGTCTGTTTTTTTGAATGGTAAATTAAATGGATATTGATGAAAGATACGGCGCTTGTTTTGCACAATCCTTGCAAAGGCTAATGGCTTTTTGCGCAGCTTCCGACATGGTCTCGACAACGGTTAGATTAGATTGTTTAATGATTTCGAGTCCTTCCTTTGAATTGGTGCCGGCCAAACGAACTACAATCGGAATGTCAATCTTCATTTGCCCCAATGCGGTAATAAGTCCACGTGCCACATCGTCGCAGCGTGTTATGCCACCGAAAATGTTGATCATGACTACTTTCACATGTTTATCTGAAAGTAATAAATTCATGGCGTCAATCACTTTCTGCGGATTGGAACTTCCACCTATATCAAGGAAATTGGCGGGACTTCCTCCATAATATTTTATTAAATCCATGGTTGCCATAGCCAATCCGGCTCCGTTTACCATGCAGCCGATTGATCCATCTAATCGAATATAGGTTAGTCCTTTTTCTTTTGCGCTAATTTCTTTCCGTTCATCTTCAGTCGGTTCGTTGAGTGCTGCAATTTCTTTTTGGCGAAACAATGCGTTGTCGTCGAAAGTCATTTTCCCATCAAGTGCTAGCAAGGTTCCTTCTACGGTGAGCACCAACGGATTGATTTCGGCTAATGAAGCATCAGTCTCTAAAAATAGGGTATAGAGTTTTTGAAACAAGGTGGTTGCTTGTTTCACTAAATTGAAATCATTGAAAAGTGCGAATGCAATTTTGCGTGCCATGAACGGAGTCATACCAAGATAAGCATCTATCGGAAATTTCAGAATCGCTTCGGGAGAGTTCCTTGCTACTTCTTCGATTTCAACGCCACCTTCTTTACTCGCCATGAAAATAACCGATTTGGTTTTACGGTCGATAGTCAGGCCGACATAAAATTCAGTGCTAATTTTTACGCCCTGAGCTACTAAAACTTTTTCCACTTTGTAGCCTTTGATGTCCATTCCTAAAATTTGATGTGCAGCTTGTGTGGCTTCGCCAATGGTACGGGCTAATTTTACCCCGCCGGCCTTTCCTCGTCCACCGGCCAACACTTGTGCTTTTACTACTACCGGTAATCCCAAAGTTTCCGTTGCCGATGTTACTTCAGCAGGCGTGAAACATAAAATCTCGCGTGTGACCGGAATGGCATAACGGGAAAAAATCTCTTTAGCTTGAAATTCGTGAATCTTCATGTGAGTTTGTTTTTGTATTAAAGACAAATGTGGCTCACTAAACAACTTGATCGCTTTCGATGAACGATGATTGTTAGTCAGTCAGGCCTCCAAAGATATGAATTCTTTGAAATCTTTGATGTGCCGGTGCAAAATAATAATTTGAGGCGCGATAGAAAGATGGGGTTACATTCGAGATGTTTGATTATTTGCGGTATATTGAAAAAAACCAGACAATCTGCATTCATTTCACTCATCTGGTGAAAAAAAGTAATCGGATGAGTATGAATTGCAATTATTGGCGTTTATTGCAATTTGAAATTGATAGGTAATGTGTATTGAACTCTTACGGGTTGTCCTTTTTCAAGACCAGGGTGCCATCGTGGCATGGCTTGAATTACCCGTATCGCTTCGTTATCAAGGAGTTTATTGACACCTCTTATTACATTAACATTGTTTATTTTCCCATCTTTTTCAATGATAAACTGACAAATCACCTGTCCTTGAATTCCTTTTTTTTGTGCTTCGACAGGGTATTTGATGTTCATGGCAAGATATTTCATCACGGAATTTTCCCCTTCCTGAAATTTTGGCATTCTTCAGCTATGGATATCACATCACTATATGTAACCGGCTTGTATGTGTTCTCTTGTTGCTCCCTTTCGTTCTTGTTTGTTTGAGAAGGAGAGCCACAGCCGACTGCAGTAACTGTATCTAACGCTTTGCCGCGATTTTCATCCGTAATGGTTTTATGAGGTTGTGCATAGCCTGCTAATATCAATCCTGTTAAAGGCACTGCCATAAGACTTTTGGATATGGATAGCCTTCCTGACTTTTTTTGTTTCATGGCTGTAATCCGTTTTAATGTAAGTGGATACGAGAAATGCAGGGAAATGGAGTAGATACCTTTCCCTATGCTATATTTGGCTAATAAGTTGATATATTCTTTCATAGAACCTGTGCCTTCAATGATTTTATTGTCTGCTATAAATTCGCAATTCGCTTGAATGTCTTTTGCATAAAGCCAAACGATCGG
>JAJZHJ010000010.1 GCA_021804525.1 Bacteroidota bacterium
GTGAGTTGTAATTTCCTTTTCATTTTAATATGCGTTTTAGTTGAGTTGAATAAATAAGTTTTTAAGAAATTAATTTGTTGATAAGTAAGTATTTGGAGAGATTTTGCTATTTCAGAGTTTGTGTTTAATTTATTTTTGATCACATCACCTTTTACGACTATTTTATTTTCAAATAGTTAGATGTTTTTAGCTGATGTACACTTTTGAACTGGTTTGTAATACAAAGATAAAGCATTTTATCTCGTTTGTATCATTTTAAATGTTAAAAAAAATAAAGTTTGAAATATTCTTTTTGCAACGAAAAATGGCTGAATTTGTTTAAAGATGGTATTTGTTATGTGTTATTGAAATTCAGCTTCCAAAAACATAATCAATTGTATTGATTCATTTCGCTAATCCACAATGATATATCTGCGTCGCTAGGCATTCTCCAATCACCACGTGGGGATAGATTGATGGTGCCGACTTTAGGCCCATCGGGCATGCAGGATCTCTTAAATTGTTGACTAAAAAAACGATTTAAAAAAAGATGTAGCCACTTTTGAAGCATACTTTTTGTATAAACTCCTTCAAATGTTTGTGTAGCTAAAAAGAGTATTTTGGAAGGTTTAAAACCATAGCGAACCATATAATAAAGGAAAAAATCATGTAATTTGTATGGGCCAATGATTTCTTCTGTTATTTGAGTCATGTTTCCTTGATTATTTATTGGTAGTAATTCAGGACTTATTGGTGTTTCTAGGATGTCTTGCAATGTGTGAGCGCTTCGTTCATTTAATTTGTGATTGGCAGCCCATTGTATCAAATAGCGTACCAATGTTTTTGGAACTCCAGAGTTGATTGCATACATTGACATGTGGTCGCCATTGTATGTGCACCAGCCAAGAGCCAGTTCTGATAAATCACCTGTACCTATTACTAATCCGTTTTCTTTATTAGCAATATTCATGAGTATCTGAGTTCGTTCTCTAGCTTGTGTATTTTCGTATGTGGTATCATGTTTGTTAGGATCGTGGCCGATGTCATTAAAATGGAGTAAACTTGCTTTTGTAATGTCGATTTCGCGAACATTGCATTGTAAAGACTCCATCATTTTTTTTGCATTATTTAGGGTTCTGTCTGTCGTTCCGAAGCCTGGCATTGTGACTCCAATAATATTTTCCCTTGGAATAGATAACTTATCAAACGTGAGAACAGTTACTAATAATGCAAGTGTAGAATCTAATCCGCCTGAGATACCAATAACCGCTTTTTTTAGTTGTGTGTGATTGATTCGTTGTGCTAACCCTGCTGTTTGTATGGCAAGAATTTCTTCGCAACGTGTATCTAACACTGGCCCTGCAGGGATAAAAGGAGTGGCGCTGAATTTTCTTGTTAAATGAAACTCTTTATGTGTGGTTATGTGACAATCAATTAATTGATATTGAGTAGCCGAAGTTACCAAATTGAATCCATCTTGTGTAAAACTGGTATTCATTTGCCGTTCATTTTTCAGCATTTCTATGTCAATTTCACTAATGGTTAATTGTTCTTCTAACTGAAAGCGTTGAGATTCTGCTATTATTCTTCCGTTTTCAGCCAAAATACTTTTGCCGGCAAAAACAACATCTTGCGTTGACTCTCCAAAGCCGGCGCTTACATAAACATAGCCTGCTATACAGCGAGCAGATTGCTGGACTACTAATGAACGGGTGTATTCATTTTTTCCAATGGTTTCATTGCTGGCTGAAAGATTAAAAATCAGATGTGCGCCTGACAATGCATGTAATGAACTTGGAGGAATAGTAACCCACAAATCTTCACAAATCT
The DNA here is from genome assembly GCA_021804525.1 of Bacteroidota bacterium. Lineage (GTDB taxonomy): Bacteria > Bacteroidota > Bacteroidia > Bacteroidales > Paludibacteraceae > Microbacter. The sequence goes on from JAJZHJ010000010.1 coordinate 1,810, forward strand.
CTAAGCTAAATCGAAAACTATTGTCACCAATTAAAAGATGAATTCCAAATGGAACTTGTTGCTCAGCAAGAGTCATTTGATTTTCTAACGCGTGAATAGACGATGCAAACCATCTTTTCTCATAGAATTCATGGTAGTTTGGAATATGAGTTTTTGGTATTACAGCCAGAATTTTGCCTTTCTGAATAACTACACCACAGTTAAAAAGGCGATCTCGTTGACGGATAGGCATTCCGACTATAGCAATCAAATCCATGTCCTGAGTCCGCCATAATAGCTGATTGAGTGCAATTTCAGCTTCCTCGATGAGCGTTTGTTGATGGAAAAGATCACCACAGGTATATGCTGTGATGCATAATTCCGGAAAACATAGAATTTGTACATGCTGAAGTGTAGCTTTTAGCATCATTTTTTCAATACGTTCAATGTTGTATCCGCAATTAGCTACTTTTAAATTAGGGATAGCTGTTGCTATTTTTATAAACCCGTATTGCATTTTGTTTTTAGTGTTTGTTGCTACAAACTTACATCTTTTTTTTTGTTTCCGTTCGACTAAAATGAGTATTACATCATTATCTTTTACCTTTAGCAAAAGATAATGATGTAACTAAATTTGATGAAGCATGTAAACAGTTAATAAATAACTGTTTGGTTACTTGTCGCCAAAAGCGAAGGCAACAGCAAGGCCAGCGTTTGTTGATCCAGGCAAATAATTTCCTTTTGGATCATGTAGTGGCGAGACGGTAGGCTGTACTGAAAGATGATTCCCATTGAGTGAAATGTCCAATAATCCATGATGCCTATTTATAGTCTTTGAAGTAAGTGTAGCATCAAAAGTGCTCCATAAAAATGAGATAGCGGCAGTAACAAATCCTACACTTGCTAAACTATTGTTATGTGTCGAAAGAGCAATGGCACCAACAGCTAACCCTCCATACGAAGCAGCCATGAACATAATTCCTTTGCCTGTCTGCCCATTGTATAATTGACCTAATCCAGGCACGAGAAGTGACATGGTACACGAAAGAGCGGGATCTTTGCGACCCGAAAGATACATTGCTTGTAAGTTCATATCCATGTTTGGAGTGATGCGTTTAAATTGTATCGGTAGTGAAGCTGTTTCGTCCATGTTTTGCGGAACTATGACGTACAATCTTGGCATATCAATGGATAATTGTTTTGGAACAACAACATTTTCTCGATTTTTGAGAATTGTGGGCTTACTTGGTTCCAAAATAATTCGTTGGTTAAATCCCTCTCTCAATACGGGATGATCTGTTGTGGCGTTGCTTTGCGCCAACAAGCCGGAGGCGGATAACATAAAGGCAACGGCAGTAACTAAGAGTGGTTTCATAATCGAACTTTTTCAGTGGTTACGACAACAGTTGATAGAAAGCGTTTGTAATAAGATCAGCTTTGAATCAATATTGAATGCTACAAAATTAGACTCATAACAAAGAAAATATTCTTTTTTCAATAAAATATGATATGGAAAAGTAGTTATTGTGACTATCTAATATTCATATTATGAGGTAGTTGTCGTAATGGCTTTTTTCTGGATATGGAAACCTACTTTTTGCTTGTTTTTATTCCATTTTTAATCGCTCTTTTTTTCTGTTTGAGATGAAACGAACGTGGCTATTGATTTAGATATCACAAATGGTGTCTAAATTCTGTCGTGTCTCTCATACCTGAAAAATAATCTCAGGATGAAGTGTGGTGTTGAGTATTGTTACAAAATAAACGAGCATTCCATGACAGAATACTCGTTTATTTTACTCGTTTTAATTAAAGTCGTTTACTTGCTCATTAATTTGCCATTTGCATCAAACGCAACTTCTTTCTTTTGTTGCCCTTTTTGAAGGTCAAATTCGTACATTTTACCACGATCCGTTTCAGATATTTCGGCTATGGTAATTTTAAATTCCGGAAATTCTCTGTTTAGCGATGTTTTCACTGCAGAAGGAATTTCTGACTGCGTAATGCGGTACTCAGTTTCTAACCATTTCCCTTGTTCGTTGAAATTCGCAGAATAGGCTTTCCCATGCCAAATGAAATCAGCTTCCCATTCTGTGGCATTCTCTTTACCCCATTTGACTTGTTGAGCATTCTGAAACTTCTGTTCAAACCCTGTTTTTACTTTTGCCGGAACTGTTTTCCCGTTAGCAAAAACATTGACACTTAAAAAGGTTGTCATTGCAACCATCAACCATAGATTTTTCATTTGAAAGAATTTAATAATTAAACATATAGCAAAAGTAAGTTCAAAAAATAAAGCAATTCTCAAGTCGTAAGAGTATGATCGTATTTTGACCATATTTTGTGTCTTTGATTTGCTTTTTTGCTGTTTTTGAGTCATTCTAGAGGATGCATCTAAACCGAGTCTAATTAAGTTAAATAATTCGGAAATAATTTGCTTTCCAGGTTGTTGTCGTATTATCTTTGCACTGTGTTTTCATGGTATTAGATTTAAGGTTAATAAATTGATTGTGGTTGTCGTGAGACAACCCTTTCTTTTTTAAACTGCAGTCAATCCTCATCCAAAAATTTGAATCCAAAATTCGCGTGATTATACGCATCAAATATAATTGTGCAAAGGGAGATTAATCATGCTCAAAAATGTGGAAAATAATTGGATAAACAATTCCAATACATGTATCTTTGCACTGTGTTTTCATGGTATTAGATTTTAAGGTTAATAAATTGATTGTGGTTGTCGTGAGACAACCCTTTCTTTTTTAAACCATCCAGATTTGTTCAACTATGTTTTTTGTCTACTTTGAGATGTATCTATTTTGTGACATGGTCAATATTATTCCATAGCCTTGTTTAGATATCTCATTGTTAACCAACTTATGATTAAAGATACTCGCAATCTATCCTGTAAATGGAGATTAATCAATCTGAAAAATGCAGAAAATAATTGGATAAGCAATCAAAACACCCCTATCTTTGTACTGTGTTTTTCATGGTATTAGATTTTAAGGTTAATAATTGATTGTGGTTGTCGTGAGACAACCCTTTCTTTTTTATACCTGTAAGTCGATTACATATTTATTCCTGCAATTTTGAGATTCCATGAATGCTAACCGCATCTTTATTCCCTTCCAGATTCTTTTTTTATTTCTAACGTCAATAAATATACTGGCTGCTCAAAATGTATTTGCTCCAGGCGAGCAGCTTGTTTATAAAGCATATTACCATCTTGGTTTTGTGTGGCTTCCTGCTGCTTCTATTGAGCTTTCTGTGTTACCTAATGAGAATTCACGATATATAACACTTCAAGCAGTTGGTAAAAGCTTCAAACGATATGATCTTTTTTTTAAGGTACGTGAGAATTACACTTCCACCGTTGATGCAAAAACATTAGCTCCTGTGCTTGCAACGCGCGAAGCTATTGAAGGAACTTATCAGGTGAATGACCGATGTCAGTTTAATCCTGACAGTGGAGTCGTAACGTATCGTATTGTAAGAAATTCAGGAGGAAATTCAACCGGCAAAGAACAAATTAAAGGCAAATTTTTCGATATTTTGACTTCAGCTTATTATTTTCGTACGTTTGACTTTGCAAAGATGGTGGTGGGTGATAGTTATACTGTCAATACGTTTGTTGATGGCAAAGTCTATCCAATCAACATAGAATTTTTGGGGAATGAAATGTGCAACGATAATAATGATCACCAATATTTATGCGCAAAATTTAAGGTGAGCACCATCAAAGGAAAGGTATTTAGCGGAAAAGAAGATATATTGATGTGGGTAACAAACGATGCTGCAAGAATACCTATTCGTGTGACCTCTAAAATTTTAGTTGGAGAAGTCAATGTAGTTTTGATTTCGGCTAAAGGCATAAAATAGCTACATATGACACTTTCTGTTTGATTAAAATTTAGCGGAAAATGTGTAACTTGCGCTCTGAAATGAACAAAAGTATCTCACATTGCTTCTAATTTTTCATTATGCGTGTCATTGATTTGATTACTAACAGCCAAACGACTGCCTTTTCGTTTGAAATCTTACCTCCGTTAAAAGGGAACAACATTGATCGGGTATATCAAACGATTGATTTATTGCGACCATTCGATCCGAAATACATTAATATTACCACTCACCGTAGCGAAATTGTTTACAAAGAGGTAGGTCAGAATCTCTTTAAGCAAGTGGCGGAACGTCATCGTCCCGGGACTGTAGCTATTGCTGCTGCCATCCAAAACAAGTATAAAATCAATGTGGTGCCACACATTATTTGTAGTGGCTTCACGAAAAGTGAGACCGAATATGCATTAATTGATTTGCAGTTTCTAGGTATTCATGATTTGTTGGTGCTTCGCGGAGATAAGGCAAAGCATGAGAAAAACTTTATGCCTTCCAACGAAGGACATTTTCATGCACTTGATCTTCAAAATCAGATTAATGATTTTAATACCGGAAAGTTTTTAGATGGCTCCACAATGGAACGTGCTGAACCTATCTTTTCTTATGGTGTTGCCGGCTATCCCGAGAAGCACGATGAAGCTCCAAACATGGAGACGGATATTTTTTGGTTGAAAGAAAAAGTGAGTCATGGTGCGGCTTATATTGTTACTCAAATGTTCTTCGATAATGAAAAATATTTCTCTTTTGTTGATCATTGTCGTGCTGAAGGCATTACTGTGCCCATCATTCCCGGATTGAAACCAATTACCTTTATGAATCAATTGACGGCTTTGCCTAAAATCTTTCATGTCGATATGCCCGAACCGTTCGTTTTGGAATTGAGCAAATGCAAAACTGATGCTGAGGCTGCGGCAGTGGGTGTGGAATGGTGCACCATGCAAGCCAAGGAATTGAAACAACAAGGTGTTCCAAGCATTCATTTTTACACGTTAATGGCTGCCCAAAGCGTGAAAAAGGTGGCTGAGCAGGTGTATTGATCTATCCAAACATCAACTTCCTCAAAGTATGCAAAGTCAGAATATTGCCAGTATTTCTTTGCTCGAATTGAACCGGCTTATCAAAGAAAAGTTGGCGGATGCTTTTTCTACGACTGTGTGGGTGAAAGCTGAAATCAGTGAATTCAGGGAGAATGCAAATGGTCATTGCTACTTAGAATTGATCGATAAGGAAGAAACGAATGATCGCATTGCTGCCAAAATGAAGGCTATGATATGGTCGTCAACATACAAGATGTTGAAATTATATTTTGAATCGACTACTGGCGAAACCTTGGGCGCAGGATTGAAAATATTAGCGGCTTGTAGCGTTGAATTTCACGAAGTATATGGCATAAGTTTGGTGCTTCACGACATTGACCCTACATTCACATTGGGTGAAATGGCGATACGAAGACTCCAATTGTTGAAACAGTTGGAAGAGGAAGGCATGTTGAGCATGAATAAACAATTGCCATTTGCTATGGTGCCTCAGCGCATTGCCGTAATTTCTTCAGCTACAGCTGCCGGATATGGTGATTTTTTAGATCAACTCCATGTCAATCGATTCGGGTATGTGTTTTATGCTCGTTTATTTCCTGCAGTTATGCAAGGCGAACAAACAGAGCGTTCTGTTATAGCTGCATTAGATGCTGTTTTTGCTGAAGCAAAGCATTTTGATGTGGTTGTCATTCTTCGTGGTGGTGGGGCTGTTGCCGATTTAAGCAGCTTCGATCGTTATTTATTGGCGTTGCATTGCGTTCAGTTTCCTTTGCCTGTGTTGACTGGTATCGGTCATCTTCGCGACGATACGTTGATTGATCATGTGGCATATGCCAGTTTAAAGACACCTACAGCTGTAGCCGAATTTCTGATCGATAAAATAGATCAAGCTCACCAATTATTACTCCAGGCGGCAGATAAATTGGCTAAAAGTGCCATGTCTATTCACGAAGCTAAAGCATTGCAACTACAAAACATTGTGCGGGAATTCCCTTCCGTGTTATTAGGTCGAACGGCTGTCCAGAAGATGGAATTATCAAGGAAACTATCTATTCTGCAACGTACCGCTATACAGCAAGTATCCAACCGGCAACAAACGCTGAATCACACAAGAGGTTTGGTTCAGTCAGTTGTAAATAAACAACTTTCCACTCGTCATCATGTGTTGCAATTGATGGAAAATCAGTTGGCTTATACCAATCCTATATCCATTTTAGAGAAGGGCTATTGTTTAGCTTCGCTGAATGGCAAACGGATTTACTCCAGAAATTCGATACAACAAGATGATGTATTGGAAATAGGCTTTCACGATGGCACGGTGACAACCAAAGTTACCGATTCCTAAAGTCCTTATTCTCCAATTAATACTGGAACTGACGGTGTGCTTTCGTTATATAGACGATTAAGCGCAGTAATCACATATTTTGCAGGTTGTTTTGCATTTTGAATGGTATATGTTGCATTATGCTGTATGGCAACGATGTGCGTGGCATCCTGTAAGTCAATCGGTTCATTTAATCCAAAGCGATAGATGCAAAAATAGGCGCTTTTATCAAACTCATTTTTCCCCGATGCTGCTGTCCAGCGTAATTGTAAACGGCACGAGTCGATCGTGATGCGTAAATCAGCAACAGGATTAGGCGCTTGTGCATTTAATGAAGGATACAAGGGCATGAGAGCAGGATATTTTTGATAATGATCGGCTAATGTATCCACTGCTCCAAAGGGGTTTTGTGCCAATTGATAGCCAGACCACCAAATATTTCCCTGAATGTTAGGTGTTTCACGTGTAAGACGCATTTTCTCCGCAAATTGATTTATTGATGGATTCTTTAGGTCTTTTGCCTGAAAAGTCATGATACTTTGTCCGATGTAAAGATTTGTACCAAAGCTGTTTTTGCTCCACCAATTAATTAACGTAGCATAATCGGCAGCAGGATGTCCAATCGGCCAGTAAAGCTGCGGTGCCACGTAATCGAGCCAATGATATTTTTCCCATAAAAGCACATTGGCATAAAGTTGATCATAATTACTCAATCCATGCGTGTTACTGCCGGAACCATCGGGCGTGTCGCTGAGGTTACGATAGATGCCAAATGGACTGACACCAAACACCACCCAAGGCTTGATTTTATGAATGGTTTCAGATACTTCTTTAATCAGTTCGTCCACGTTGTTGCGTCGCCACATGGCTTTTTCATCTTTTTTGAATCCCATTTTTTTACCCCATTTTCTAAATGAAGCATTGTCATTGAATTCTTCTCCTTTAATGGGGTAAGGATAAAAATAGTCATCGAAATGAATGCCATCAACATCGTAACGCGAAACAATGTCAGCCACCACTTTGGTTACAAGTTTCCATGATTCAGGATTTCCCGGATCAAAAAAGAGTTGTTTCCCATATTTAATGAATAGCTTGTGGTGTTTCTTGTTCATCCTCGACAATATTTCGTGGTCATTCGTGGTAACGCGATAAGGATTCAGCCATGCGTGTAGTTGCATGTTACGTTCATGGCAGGCTTGAATCATGAAAGCCAACGGATCCCACATCGGATTAGGTGCTTTGCCTTGTTCTCCTGTCAAGAAACGACTCCAGGGTTCTAATTTTGATGGATAAAACGCATCAGCTTCAGGGCGTACTTGAAAAATAACGGCATTGATACCTGCTCGTTGGAAGGTGTCGAGCATGGCGCTCCATTCTTTTTGAATAGCTTGAGGCGTCATGTTTTGAAAACGGGTATTGCCGACGGTAGGAATCCATACTCCACGAAATTCGCGTTTTGGGAATACTTCTGCTTGGATTGAGTGTGAGAGATAGGCTGCAAATAGTGCAACGAGTAGAAAACGAATAGGGGAGTAATTCATATTCAAAAATTTACAGCATTGCCAATGAAGGCAAGATGCGTTGAACGTAAGTAAATTTATTTTTTGCGTACATAATAAATAGTAGTCTCTTTTGCCGCTTCTGCGTTAGGAGTCAATGCGTAATAACGATTTTCGCTTTCGCTTACAAAGTTGGTCAAAGGGATTTCGCTGACTTCAAATCCTGCTTCACGCAATCGTTCGGCATAGTCGCGGCCATATTCGCGCTGATGATCTTTTTGTCCAAAATGACGCAATCGTTCTTCAGGAGTGACAATTGTTTTGTCTTCGTATGTTGTAGCACGATTTGCATTGACAGGCGATTGCACTATTCCCCAGCCATTCGGTTTCATGACACGATACAATTCACGTATCGCTTGTCGGTCATCATCTACATGCTCGAGAATGTGATTTGACATCACGACATCAAACGTGTCATCAGCAAATGGAATATGGTGAATGTCCATTTTGACACGTGCTAACGGTGACTCCAGATCGGCAGAGTAATAATCGAGCTGTGGCAATTTTTGAAATCGTTTAATAAAACAATATTCTGGAGCAATGTGCAATAGTTTACCTTTATGATGAAAAAAATCTGTTTTTCGGTCGAGAAAAAGCCATATTTGTCGGTGTCTTTCTAATGAAAGGCATGAAGGGCAAAGTGCATTTTCGCGCGAAGAGACATATCCATAAGGGAGTAATTTGCGAAAATGGTGATGGCATATAGGACATTCAATGTTATGTCCTCGATAAAATATTGAACCGATTTTAATAACAATATGACTGAAAAGTTGCAAATATTTTCGTGGCACATGGTTGAGGAAAAAGCGAATGAGTTGCTTCATTTTAATGTAGTATTTTGTATATCAGTTCTTTTAATAATTCGCCTGATTCGGCAGAAACATTATTAACCCCTTTGGATTGTGCGTCGTAGTTGCGAAGCAGTGCAATGATTTGTTCTGTTTTTGCACTTGAAAATCGACGTGCTGACGTGACATAGTCTTTTACAAAATAAGCGTTTATGCCGAGTGCTTTTGCAACTATTTGATTGCTTTTATCGGGTAAAGTATGATATACCAATAAATTGCTAAAGAAATTGAACAAAACAGCCAGTGTTACTGAAATTGGGTTTGCCCGTTCGTTGGTGGAAAAATAACGAATGATGCGGTTTGATTTTAATATGTCGTTGTTGGTAAGTGCTTTGATAAGTTCAAAATTGTTGAAGTCCTTACTGATGCCGATGTTCTTTTCTACCAATTCCGGCGTGATACTTGGTAAAGTTGTCGGTTTAGTAATAATCAGCTTCTCTAATTCGTTGGCAATACGGCTTAAATCGTTTCCCAAAAACTCGGAAAGCATTTCGGCTGCTTTGGCTTCGATAGTGATTTTCTTTTCAGTCAAATAGTCGGTAATCCATTTAGGGACTTGATCGTCATAAATTTTATCGGATGTAAACAAAACCCCTTTCTTTTCAATTTCTCCGGCAACTTTGATGCGGCGATCAAGCTTTCCGTTTTTGTGACAAAACACCAAAAGGGTAGTTGGCAAGGGTTGTTTGAGGTAGAATTGTAGTTCGTCTATGTTTTTGAGCTGTTGCGCTTCTTTTACGATGATTACCTGATGAGATGCCCCCATTGGAAACTGCTTGGCGGTGTTGATGATTGTCCCAATGGTACTGTCTTTGCCATAAAAAATAGTCTGATTGAATGCCTTTTCGTCTTCAGTCAAAACATGATTTTCCACATAATCGCTTATTTTGTCAATATAGTAAGGTTCGTCCCCCATTAAATAATAAATGGATGCGAATTCCCGGCGACGGAGCGCGTCGAGTAAAGCACGATAAGTGGTGGTGTTTTTTGCCATTATTCGAAGCGCAAGTGTTTTATAGTACTACTGTTGTGGATGATGGACGAGAGCGATTTAATGCCAATTTGTAAATGTTCTTCTACAAAACTAGCAGTCACGCTTTTGTCGCTTACCTCGGTTTTGATGCCGTCGGGAGTCATCGGCATGTCGGAAACGAGTAAAAGGGCGCCAGTGGGAATGCTGTTGTAGAATCCGACGGAAAACAAAGTGGCAGATTCCATGTCAATAGCCAATGCTCTTGTTTTGTGCAGATAATCTTTGAAATGTTCGTCGTGTTCCCATACGCGGCGGTTGGTCGAGTAAACTGTTCCTGTCCAATAATCTTTTCCGAAATCACGAATGTTTGATGAGACGGCACGTTGCAGGCTAAATGCCGGCAGTGCAGGAACTTCAGGTGGAAAATAGTCGTTGGAAGTTCCTTCTCCCCGGATGGCAGCAATGGGAAGAATATAATCGCCTAATTGATTCTTGTTTTTCAGTCCGCCGCATTTTCCCAAAAAAAGCACTGCATGAGGTTGAATAGCTGATAGTAAATCCATGATAAGCGCTGCGTTGGGACTTCCCATACCAAAATTAACAATGGTGATTCCTCCCGCGGAGGCATTGATCATGTTACCTTCGGATATGACAGGGACGTTGAAGCGATGCGCAAACATCTCTACGTAATTATTGAAGTTCGTTAAAAGTATATGGGAATCAAAAGCTTCAAGAGGGCGTTTGGTATAGCGAACCAACCAATTCTCGACAATTTCTTTTTTTGTTTTCATGTTCCGCATTTTGCGTTCAAAGTTACACAATTTTTGCGTTCACTTATTATTCTGTGACAAAGATCGTATCTTTGAAGTATTGTATAATACGCATTTTGTTATGCTTGTGTGTCAATTAGATAAATTATATATGGCCCATTTTCATTGATTTATGGTAGCACTCAATTTACCGGCATATCCCTTTCAAGTCAAAAATAATCATGGTCGTATGGTTATTTTCGATCGGTTACGAAAACGTTTTGTTGCATTAACTCCCGAAGAGTGGGTGCGACAGCATATCGTCGAGTTTTTGATTTCCGAAAAAGAATTTCCGGCTGCATTGATGGCCAATGAAATTACCTTGCAACGCAATGGCATGAACAAACGTTGCGATACGGTGGTTTATAACAGAGAAGGTGATCCTTTGTTAATTGCTGAGTTCAAAGCGCCCGAAGTGGAAATTAATCAGCATACGTTCGATCAAATTGCACGTTATAACATGATTTTGAGAGTTTCCTATCTTTTAATCAGCAATGGATTGCAACATTATTGCTGCAACATTGATTATGAAACCCAGCAAGTTTCCTATTTGCCTGACATTCCATCCTTTGCTGTAATCAATAGTCGCTTGAGTTGAGGTGCATACGTTAGCCGCTTTTATAATTGTGCTTCTTCGTCGGGTTCAATGGATGTTTGAATATCTTCCAACCGTACCAATTTGTTCACAATAGCATAGATGGTTAGTCCAGCTGAACTGTGAATCTGAAGTTTTTTGGTAATGTTGCGTCGATGAGTGATGATGGTGTGGCTCGAAAGAAATAATTTTTCGGCTATCTCTTTATTGGTCATCCCTTTTACGATGCAGACAATGATTTCCAGCTCGCGTGTGCTTAGCGTCTGGTGATGGATGGTCAATTCTCCTTCCTTTTTTTGTAGCGTTGCCACTATTTTCTCCAACTTGTGAATAGTGTCGAAAATGGAAAACAGATCATCGTACTGCGATAACAACCCATTATCAAATGGATTGTACACTAAAGCAATGATCTTTATGGTGTTGTTTTGTGTGCCGTTCCGAATCTTTTTCCCGATTTCAACTCCCCAATATGATGGATTGATAAAAAGCAGATCAATTGGATGAGTTTTCAATTGAGCAGTGAGGTCTTCTATGGTTGCAATTTCGGTGACTTGAGTTTTTACTTTCGACAATTGTTTCAACAACGCAATGAGTCCTTTACGAATGAGTTCGGAAGGTTCGGCAATGGTGATTTTGCAAATTTCGTTCATCAT
>JAJZHJ010000309.1 GCA_021804525.1 Bacteroidota bacterium
GCACAGCCAATGCCAAAGCCAACCTGGATGCAGAACTTCCGGGATGGAATTTCGATGCCGTACACCAGGCAGCGGTCAAAACATGGAACAGGGCCTTGTCGGCCATCACGGTTACCGGAGGAAGCAAAGAAAAGCTGCGCACTTTTTATACTGCACTTTATCATTCATTATTAGCCCCCTACCTCTATAGCGATGTCAACGGACAATATGTGGGCATGGACAGGAAAGTACACCAAGCCAAAGGATTTAATTATTATACCGTTTTCTCTTTGTGGGACACCTTCCGGGCAGCTCATCCGCTTTATGCGTTGATAGAACCGAAAATCAACGATGACTTTGTCAAATCGATGCTGGCCATGTACAGGGAAGGCGGAAGATTGCCCGTTTGGGAATTGGATTCCAATGAGACTTGGTGCATGATCGGGAATCACAGTATACCGGTGATTGCCGATGCCTGCCTGCATGGTCATCCCAATTTTAATGTGGAAGAAGCCTATCAGGCTATGAAAGCCACGGTGGAGGATACGATACGCGGATTGAAAGCCTATCAAGAGTATGGCTATGTTCCCGACAATGTGGAGAGCAATTCCGTTTCCATCACGGTGGAATATGCCTACGATGATTGGTGTGTGGCACAGGTAGCCAAAAAATTGGGCAAGATGGCCGATTACAAACGATTCATGCAACGGGCAGAGAATTTCAAAAACCTCTTCAATCCCGTCACTAACTTTTTACAGGGCAAAAACAGACAAGGGGAATGGAGAAAAGATTTTAATCCGATTGATGTATCGCGGTTAGGCAGTGACGACTTCACGGAAGGAAATTCATGGCAATACACCTTCTTTGCCCCGCAGGATGTGGACGGATTGATCAGCCTGATTGGAGGACGCAAAGCCTTTGCTCATAAATTGGATTCTTTGTTCGATCAACCCTCGATCAATAATAATCCTGATGCGCCGGATGTAAGCGGGATGATCGGGCAGTATTCGCAGGGTAATGAACCGAGTCATGAAATTGCCTATCTGTACAATTACGTGGGAGAACCCTATAAGACGGCAGCAAGAGTGGGGCTCATAGCAGATTCCTTATACAACGATACTCGTGAAGGATTATGCGGGAATGACGACTGCGGTCAGATGTCGGCCTGGTATGTCTTTAGTGCAATGGGTTTTTATCCCGTCAATCCGGCAAGTGGTCAATATGCAATCGGGAGTCCGTTGTTTCCGAAAGTGGTCTTGCATACCGGGAATCAAAAACCTTTTACGGTGATTGCCAACCATGTGTCGAAAACAAACAAATACATACAGTCGGCAACCATGAACGGGAAGTCCTATCCATATTCATACTTTACTCAAAAACAGATCAAACAAGGCAGCACCCTTATTTTTAATATGGGCGACAAACCTTCAACATGGGCAACAAAGGCAAAAGATTGTCCGGTGTCGAGGATTAGTCAGTGAGACGGGCTGCTTATTTGATATGGCAAATTAGAAGAATAGCTGAACCTGCCAAATTATTTTATTTACCATGAAGTCCATTTTTATTTGTACGATTTTATTCTTGTGCTTAACCTTTTTGCATGCACAACAAAAACCAAATGAGGTTAGGGATGATCGAACATCTATGATTGTTACAGGAGATGCTCGTTTTACGATTCTTACTCCCCACATCATTCGGTTAGAATATGATTCCACACGGCGGTTTGTGAATGATCCTTCTTTTGTTGTTATTCATCGACATTTACCTGCAATCCCATATACTAAGATAAATCATGGTCAATGGTTGATTATTAAGACATCATTTATGGTGTTGAAATATAAGATTGGATCCGGAAAATTTAATCCTGAGAATCTTCAGATAACATATAAACAGGCTAATGGTTCTCCTATTCTTTGGCATCCTGGAATGGCAAACAATGAAAACCTTAAAGGGACTTTCCGAACTCTTGATGGTATGAATGGAGATACACACGAGGGGGATACGATTCCAACTCCATTTGAAAACGGACTTATCTCACGAAATGGATGGTACCTATTGGATGACTCCAATAATTTTTTATTTGACAATAGCTCGTGGAAGTGGGTAAAGAAGAGGAATGATCCGGAAGTAGATTGGTATTTTATGGGTTATGGAACAAATTATAAAGCTATTCTGTACGATTTTACCAAAATAGCAGGGAAAATTCCCCTTCCTCCACGCTATGCTTTTGGATATTGGTGGTCTCGTTATTGGAACTATTCTGACGATGAACTACGAACCTTAATTGAGCATTTCCATCAATATAACATTCCATTAGATGTCTTGGTAATTGATATGGATTGGCATAATACCAATGGATTAACTTTTAGAGGGCATCAGAAAGTGGATGCATTTGGACAATCTGTTGGATGGACGGGATACACATGGAATAAATCACTGTTTCCTGATCCTTCAAAATTTTTACAATGGCTTAAAACACAACATCTAAAAACAACTTTGAATTTACATCCTGCCTCAGGGATTGCTCCTACCGAAACTAAGTATGCTGAATTTGCAAAAGCTATGAATTTTGATACACTTGGCCATCAAAATATCCCATTTGAAGTTGCAGATAAAAGATTTATGACAAATCTTTTTAACATTATTCTCTCTCCATTGAGAAAAGAAGGAATTTCTTTCTGGTGGCTCGATTGGCAACAATGGCCTTATTCAAAAGAAGTTAAAGGATTAAGTAATACCTGGTGGTTGAATTATTGTTTTTTTAGTCATATGAAGCAATATACTCAGAAAAGGCCTATGCTTTATCATCGATGGGGGGGGCTAGGTAATCATCGCTATCAGATTGGTTTCTCAGGAGATGTAGTTATATCCTGGAAATCACTTGCGTTTCAACCCTATTTTACTTCAACGGCTTCAAATGTCCTGTATGGTTATTGGAGCCATGATTTAGGAGGCCATATGTTTGGTAATGTGCCAGATTCCTTGAAAAAAATAAATCCTGAGATGTACGCCCGATGGATGCAATATGGCGTGTTTAGTCCTATTTTCAGAACTCATTCATCGAAAGATCCCAGATTAAAAAAGGAAGTATGGAATTTTACAGGCGATTATTTCCAAGCGCTTTATAATGCAATTCATTTACGTTACGCTTTGGATCCCTATATCTATACAATGGCTCGAAAAGCCTATGATACGGGGATTGCTTTATGTCGTCCAATGTACTATGATTATCCTACAAATACAAATGCATATGTTTTTAGAAACGAATATATGTTTGGCGATAATATGCTTATTATGCCCATTACTTCTCCTGCTGTAGATGGATTATCCACTGTTAAAGTTTGGCTG
>JAJZHJ010000310.1 GCA_021804525.1 Bacteroidota bacterium
AAATCTAATTTACAACCGGATATACTACTATATTAAAGATATAAAGAATACAAGAACTGGAATTACACATCCCAGTGACAGGCTGGAGCTTATAAGTGTATAATGAGCATATCCGATGGGGCAGGTTAATCGTATCGGGCAAATTTAGTACATTGGAGCGAATACATAGTGGGCTTACATCCAGCATTTTACTTTTTAATTTTTCAAACTGCTATTGACGATCAGTATATTATCATTATATCGTTAATCCTGACGCTTTACCCTCAACTCATTATTTTTCCATATGCTTCTCAATATAAAAATAAGCTAAAGAAAGTATTAATGAAATGACAGCAATGGTAGGAATTTTAGATATTGTATCATGCCATGTTAAAGTATATCCGAAATTATTAAATCCCGTATAGGTTTTATTTCCACTACATTTCCATAAAAAGAAATTTATGGAAAAACAAATACCATATACGGATAACCCTTTTATTAATTTATTTTTCATGCTGTTGAGGTAAGGCCAAAATCATATTAATGCTTTGTTCTACTGAAAGCCCTGTATCAAACCAAGGATTTATTGAAGGCAGAAGATCTGGTGATGTAGGTAGATATGGTCCGCTATAATACCCACTCACAAATCCTACCGTAAAACTTTCCATTTTAAAGCCATTATAAACTGCTTTCGAATGCTCCATTGCGTAAAGGATGCTCTTCAAAAGAAATTGTTCTGTTGCACTATATCCAAGTTTTGCAAGAGTGGATGCCGCTATTCCTACCACATCGGCAGGCGTAAATAATAGGCCTATTTGCATTTCCATATCCACCTCGCTGTTGATCTCTTTTGACGATGGGATATAGGGATTAATGCGACTATCTAAATATCTGTTGCCATCTAATTTGCCAATAATCGGATATAACCATGAGCGTTCTTCTTTCGCCTCTCCTTGTTTCTTTGGAGCACTGGCAGTTACAGTAAATTCATCTAAAGTCTGATCCATTTTACCACCCTTGCCTTTGTTTTTTTGCGCAGCATTATGTAGAGCACTCTGTAGAGTATTCATACTGCTATACCCATTAGCAATCTCTTGCAAAACTCCGAAATAGGTATAAACGTCATACCCAGAAATGGTATAGCTTTTGTCATTTTCAACTACATTCATTCCAAGAGGGTCTACATAGTAAATCGGATTATTTACAGCATAAGCATAGGGAGATATTGAGTAATACTTCTCTGCCAGCGGGTCCATCGTAGTAAAAGCAGGCAACCCAACTGTTCGCATGCGTGCTCCGTTGTCTATCCAGTTCAACCCATGCATGCTCTGCATCTCCATCCCTATGTGGCGATAAGGTTGAACACTGCCTCCGTTTAACACGCTTTCGCCAAAGCGTGCTCCCGATGGGTAATAATTATCCCTTTCAACAATTGTACCGTCTTGCCGCAGCACTACGCGGTTACTTCCCAAGTGGTCTTTCAGATAATAGTAATAAACTCCGTTTTGAACATATCCTTCGGGAGTCAAGATCATTTTTAATGTGTCGTTCTCATAAATATAGTTGCCACAATAGTCCGTGCTTGTGATTTTTGCATTCGAAACGGTTTGAAGCACTTGATCCAGGCTGGTCACCGGAAGGTTTATATCTTCGGGTGAGGTTTTATAGACTATTTTTTGCTTTGTCCCATCAGCCGCATAGGTGTAAATGCTTTGACTCCCAGAGCTAAACTGAATTGTATCCGGCAAATTTAGAATATTGTAGTGAATAATAGATGAGCATCACATTACTGGTCATCATATTTTACCGGTATCTCTTTCCATCCATCTGGAGGTGACACTTTGATACTGTCAGGAACAGGTTCATTCTGAATCAATTTAGAAATTGATGGGTCTTTTGTATCGTATTTTACAAAATATCTTCCATTAGGGACTTTACACTCATATTCATACATATCTTCATTCTCATAAGCATTATTCTTCACGGTATATCTAAAATCTACTCTTTTCCCATTACTTATTGTCCAATAAGTTTTTATTGTAATCCCAATTGTATATCGTTTGTAAATGCTAATTTGATGTTGCCTCCATAAACCAAAAATTATTCCAGCAAGCAATCCGCCAAAAACTAAAATAAATGGAATAAGTTGTTGATAAATCCATTTCTTTTTCTCTTGTGTTATCATGATCTTATTTACTTTCTATAGATGATTCTCCCGCAGCAGATGTAGCAGTAGGAGCCATAATCAAAGCGTTCGTTACTCCGGTTCCAACACTCGGATTTATACTCCCAGCTGTACGCATATATATCCCTATTGTAAAAGCTCTAAAAGAAGTTTCATTCATCAAATAATGTTCACCATAACCAAATGAAAGTCCTATGGCAACGTTTTTTAGATAGTCAAAATTTGATGTGCCATTTGTAAGAATAGATTGGAAGCCGTTTATGGTTAATTTAAATGAACCTGATAATAATGCGTTATTAAAGGGATTTACTCCTAATCCTGTTAGTGTGCTTTGTAAAATATTTATATTAGCAATAGATTGATTTAAATTTTCTGTTGCTATATATGCACCTCCAAATTGACCTATGGCATCTGCAATGGCTTTAAATGCCATCCATCCTATTTTCGAAGTACAAATCCCTGTAGCAAAGCCTTCTATTGCACCTACTCCTCCAAGCGCAGTGAGTCCTACTTGCATTTCCATGTCTGCGCCTCTGTTCAATTCTTGTGGGGTATAAATATAGGGATTAATTCGGTTGTCCAAGTATCTTCTATTTCCAAATGCTAATTCTCCAAAGAAAAGGAACATAAAGGTATTTTTATAAAGAGCCGGTGCTGTAACCTCTACTTCTTTCATTGTTCCATGAGTTGTACTTGTATATGTGTTGTCTTTAGGATTGTACATAGCACTGTCCATCCCTAATGGATCAATGGCATTTGTTGGATTATCTCCTACATACGCATACGGACTCCCGCTGTAATACTTTTCACACAATGGATCTACCGTTGTTCATACCGGGATTCCTGTCTCCCTCCTTCGTGCTCCGTAGTCGTATTGGTTCAGTCCGTTCATGGCTTCCAGCTCTTTACCATTGTAGCGGTAGGGCAAGGCGGTGCTGTTGCTCGTGCTTTCTTCAAAGCGCATCCCGTCGGGATAGTAATCACTGTACTCCATTACCGTATTGTCCTGTCTAAGCACTTCCCGTGTATTGCCCTGGTGGTCTTTCAGATAATAATAGTATAAGCCGTTCTGCCAATATCCTTCCGGTGTCAATACCTCTTTCAAAGTATCATTTTGATAGATTGCATCTCCGCAATAGTCCGTTACCGTTTTAGTATATGC
>JAJZHJ010000311.1 GCA_021804525.1 Bacteroidota bacterium
ATTACGTTTAATTGTTAATAGATATACTGCGCTGACGACAAATAAAAACTTGTCTCACATTGCAAATGTAAGATGAATAACCCATCACATGTGGGGGAAAATCAGTCAGAATAAGGGGGTAAAATAACTAATTTGAATTAACAATAGTTATGCTAAGTCTTGATTATCAATGAGTCAAACTTTCATCCTTCAAAGATGAATTTGATTTTATATAATCTGATGGAGATACTTTATATTGTTCCTTGAAAGAGTTTCTAAAATGTTTAAGATCGTTGAACCCGACCATATAAGCCACTTCGGAAACAGTATACGATTGCGAGCGGAGCAATTGCGCTGCTCTTTTAAGCCGGATTCCTTTTATAAATTCGGCAATTGTAAAGCCGGATAATGCTTTTAATTTGCGGTATAAGGCAGAATGACTCATGTTTAATTCCCCTGCAAGAAATAGTGCATCAAATTTTTCATTTGAAATGTTTCTTTCTACGATCTCGATAGCATCTGAAATGAATTTTTCGTCTTTTAATCCAAGTTGTACCTCCTCAGGTTGAAATAATAGGCTTCGGGAGATGTGTTCTGCTAAAAGATTCCGAGATTTGATCAGATTATGAATCCGTGAAGCTAACAAAGAAGTGCTGAAGGGTTTTGTAATATAAGAGTCGGCGCCGATTTCGTACCCTTCAATTTTATACTGAAGGGTATTCAATGCAGTAAGCATAATAACAGGAATATGACAAGTCTTGAGGTCTGATTTCACTCTTTTACACAACTCCAACCCGTCCATTTTAGGCATAATTATGTCAGTGATTATAATATCAGGAAGATACTTGGTAGCTAACTTTAATCCTATTTCGCCGTTTGATGCCTCTAAAATTCTAAATTCCTTCGTGAATGAATCCTTAATGTAGGACATAATATCATCATTGTCTTCAATCACTAACATGATTTTTTTCTGATCAACTTCCTGTAATGGTATATCGGATTCAACAGATGGGTTAGAAGCAATTTTCCCGTTTTCGGATGTGAGCATAGTATTCATGTTAAGAACTGGCTTGTCTCCGTCATTGGAGAGTTGATCTTGAGAAAAATGGTGATTTCCCCGTAATAATGTAACCGTAAAACAGGATCCTTTGCCCAATTCACTCTCAACAGAAATGTCCCCTTTAAGAAGTAGAACCAGGTTCTTTGTTAAAGCAAGTCCAATACCATAACCCTGAGCTTCTTTCACTTCCTCGATGCGATAGTACTGATCAAAGATATTTTGTTTGTGATCTTCTGAAATACCAACGCCGGTATCTCTGACCTTTATCATAACAGCTTCACTGCCATTGGCACTGCCACAAGTAAGCTCGATAGATACCTTTCCTCCTTCATGGGTATATTTATAAGCATTTGATAGAAGGTTGTTTAAAATAATGACCAATTTTTCCGGATCATACCATAAATCTACTTCATTAGCACACGTCTCAATTACAAATTCAATGTTCTTGTGATCGAAAAGCGGGTTGAATGAGAAATAAACTTCGTTTAGTAAACTTGCAATATTGCCTCTAATAATTCTAAGTTTCATTTCGCCGGCCTCAACCTTTCTAAATTCAAGCAATTTATCAATTAAGTTAAGTAATTGATTTGAGTTTCTGTGTATGAGCATCAATTTTCGAACGATTGATGTTGATAGTTTTGATTCGCTGAGTAAATCTTCAAGCGGCCCAATGATTAGCGTAAGAGGACTACGAAATTCATGGGTGATATTGGTAAAAAATCGAAGTTTTTCCTGATTCAGTTGATACTCCTTTTGTCTTGTAATTTTCTCGTAAAGAAGGTTTTGTTTCAAAAGTCCTTCACGTTGATAATATTTAAGAATACGAAAAACAATTCCTGCAAGAATCAGAAAATAGATCAAGTATGCCCACCATGTTTCCCAAAAAGGAGGCAGTACATGAATTACCAGAGAGGTATATGCGCTCCCCCAATCTTTGGGGATATTGGTTGCTTTAACCATGAAAACGTATCGGCCCGGCTTTAAGTTTCGATAAGTTGCGATGCGTTCATTCCCTGTATAATTCCAATCATTATCAAGTCCTTTCATCATGTAGGCATATTGAATTTTGTCTGGAGTTTGATAATTAAGGGCAGAAAAAACAAAGGTAAAAAAGGATTGTTTGTAGTTCAATGTGATCTCCCGTGTATTGATAATAGAGCAAGATAGTGGGCTGTCAGGAAATTGAGCCGATCGTACGTTCATGCTTTTGTTAAATAATTGAAAATCGACAATGTGAACAATAGGGTGTAAAACGGCTTTTCTCACTCTATCGGGATCAAAATAGCATAGCCCGTACATGTTTCCAAAATACATGATCCCTCCTGAGAACAAAGCTGATCCATCAGCAAATTCTCCGGCAGGAATGCCATCCTGAATGTCATAATTGATAAAGTATTTTTTTTGCAATGAAAAGCAGGAAATCCCTTTGATAGTGCTGAGCCAAATATTTCCCGATTTATCTTCACAAAGCGCTTTGACATTATCGTTGGCTAACCCATTTCTTTCATCATAATTTTTAAAGTTATTTAGCGAAGGTACGTAAAGACTTAATCCTCCTCCATCGGTTCCAATCCAGATTCTCCCGTTATGATCCTGAATAATAGAAAAAACAGTATTATTCCCAAGGCTACATGTGTCATTTGTGTTGTGTAGAAAATGAGTAACCTCAGATGTTAATCGTTTGATTAAATAGACTCCGGTTCTATAGGTTCCAATCCAATAATTACCTGCTTTATCTTGTATTATGGCTCTTACGCTTGCTCCGTAAAGTCCCCATTTGCGCATTAAAAAATTATTAAACGCGTGGTCTTTAATCGACAACAAGGATAACCCTCCGCCATTTGTCCCAACCCATAGATTATGTTGCGCATCTTCGTAAATGACACGAACATCATTATTCGGAAGACTGGTTGAATCACCCGCTATATTTTCGTAATGGGTAAATCCCCCTGTTTTTGGATCATATTGATTCAACCCGCCAATGTAAGTTCCAAACCACAAATTACCTTCCTTGTCTTTTAAAGCACTTAAGACGGCATTGTCACTCAGCGAACGAGGGTTTTTGTCCGAATGCTTAAACATTCTGATCTTCCCGGAGGAAGGGTTGTATTCATTAATTCCACCTCCATCCGTTCCGATCCATATATTGCCTTGGTTATCATCACAAATACCCCATAATTTATGATAAGAAAGTCCTGGTTTGTTGTTTTTGCTCTGATTTATGGTTAAGAATTGATCGGGTATTCCACTGATAAAATTAATTCCTCCTTTATAGGTGCC
>JAJZHJ010000312.1 GCA_021804525.1 Bacteroidota bacterium
AAAACCGATCGTTTTACCGATGGCATTACACCATTGTCGAAAGTCGCAGCTGTATCGGATAGCTTAGGACAAAACGGCTTCTTCTGGCTTGGAAATACATATATTCAACTGAAAGAAACATTGAAGGCTAAGCTCGCCTTTGAAGCCGCCTCAAAGATGAATTATGACAAAACTGTGCAAGAAGAAGCGATGTATAATTACGCGATGACAACTTACACAAGCACTTCTCCTTTTGGCGAATCAGTGAAAATTTTTGACCAATTTCTTACTCGATTTCCCCATTCAACACATAGCGAAACCATCAAGACGGACTTAGCCACTGTTTTATTAGCATCAAAAGATTATCCGGCAGCTTTGCAAGCCATTCAAAAATTACAATCGAACTCACCGCAAATTGCAGCAGCCAAAGAAAACATTCTTTTTCATCTTGGAATTGAGCAATTCAACAACAATCAATACCAAACTGCAATCGATTATTTTACAAAATCTATTGATTCTGAAACTTTTGGCACAGTGATGGCTCAAACTTATTATTGGCGTGGAGAAAGTTATTACCGCTTACATAATTATCAATCAGCTATTAAAGATTGGGTAGCTTATCAAAACAATCCACTCGGCCCCAAAGATGCCAATTACAACCAATCTAATTATGATTTAGGATACGCCTATTTCAAAGTCAATGATTTTAAACAAAGCCAACTCTATTTCTTACGTTTTGCAGGAAGTGAACACGATCCGCTCTCACTAATCTACAATGATGCTTTGGTGCGCATTGCCGATTGCCATTTTCAGACACGCGATTTTGCAGATGCACATATTTTTTATGCACAAGTTATTGCTAAAAATGTCGCCGCCAGTGCTTATGCTCAATATCAAACGGCCTTTATTAACGGTCTTGAAAAACATTATCGCGCCAAAATTGATGAATTGAACAAACTGACCAAAAATTATCCTACATCAGAATATACTGAACAAGCATACTATGATATAGGACGTGCCTACATATCTCTTGAACAGTATGATAAGGCCATTGCTGCATATCAAATCTTACTTCAGAAATTTCCTAATGGGTCGTTAGCCCGCAAGGCATCACTCGAAATCGGTATGGCATATTACATTAACAATAACAAACAGCAGGCTTTAGATGCTTATAAAGCAGTCGTGGCCAACTACCCCGGCAGCAACGAAGCCAATGAAGCCATGCAAAACATTGAAAATATATATGTTGACATGGCAGATGCTAATGACTACCTCGCTTATAGACGTTCGCTGGGCAAAAACAATGGACTATCAATCAATGCTCAAGATTCTCTGACTTTTGTAACGGCAGAAAAACTTTATCTTAGCGGGCAGACAGAACAAGCCGTCACGCAACTCAACCAGTATCTCACTCAATTTTGTCCTCAAGGTAATTATTGCGTCAAAGCAACTTACTATTTGGCCGATAGCTATCGACAACTCCACCAATTAGACAACGCATTAGCGGCCTATCAGAAATTAGCAACACTTAAAGGAAATCCTTATCAGGAAGAAGCGTTAGCACAATGTGCATCAATTACGTACGATGCAAAAACGTATGATGCATCGCTCAATTTCTTTCAATCTTTGCTCAATATTACCACCAACAACACATATAAGCAAGCTGCTCTTTTAGGAATATTGAGAAGCAGCTACTTGGAACACAACAGCGTTGTTACCATTGCCACGGCAAACAATATTTTCACCGACATACAAGCAACTCCCGAAATGAAAGACGAAGCTCGGTTTGATCGTGCCTCTTCTTACCAGTTGATTAATCAAGCGGATAGTGCCTTTGCTGATTGGAATCTCTTAGCGCAAGATGTTCACTCTGCTTATGGAGCACAAGCTAAATATGAAGTGGCCAAATATTATTTTAATAAAGGAGATTTAGCCAAATCGGAAAGCGAAGTGCTTGATTTTATCAACAAAGGCACATCTTATCAATTTTGGTTGGCAAAAAGTTTCTTATTACTTTCCGATATTTATGTCAAGAAAGGCGACGATTTTCAAGCAAAACAATATTTATTGAGTTTGCGCGACAACTACCATGCTAATGACGAGATTCAATCTCTCATTCAACAACGGTTACAAGCTATTGATGAGCACCAAAATGCGCCAACAACCTCCACACCAGCGGTAAACAATTAACTATTTGTTTTCACAACCGGCTCCCAATTTCAGCAACAATGAAGCAATCAACTTATTTTCTTTTCCTGTTCAGCATGATCGGGTCTCAATTTGCCACCGCTCAAGTAACTAAAAATGATACTATTGCCAAACGTAATGTGATCATCGAGCGGGATTATACTCCTAATGCGCCAGACGTGCATCGGCTTGTGGTCAATCCCGTCGTCACCGAGCCTGAGATCAAACCAGAACCAGTTGTTTACTCCGACCAGATATTGCCACTTCAACCGACTTTCGATTTACATAAGTGGCAAGCTGCCGTGGTGCATATTGATCAAGATCCTATTCATAAAGGATATGCATTGATTGGTGGTGGATTGTATGGCAACGTATTGGGAGACTTGTTGCTTCCCATTGTGAACGACGAATCACAGCAATTGACCTTCAACACCCATATATGGTCACTTTTTGGCAACAAACAACAACACTTGGTTACCAACTTTGGACTGGATTACAAATATTCTTTCAAACCATTTGACTTCTTGGTAGGCGCTTATTTTAATCGTGAAGGATTTAATTACTATGGAACAGACGGTCCTTCTTTTCAATACCTTCCCTCATCAACCAGTTATAAAGATACCACGAATCATTTTGTCAATGGTGGTTTTAATGTCGGCATTCGTTCACGACAAAATTCTTCGAACGTTGTCTATTCAGCGAAAGTAAAATACAACAGTTTTGTCCCAGGCTTCGGATTGCATGAACAACAAATTAATGCTTCGGGCAATATTGAAATTCCTGTCAATGACAATCATTTGGGGGTTTCAGTCGATGTAACACATTTTTTATACAATCAACCTACGGGAGCTGGATATCCCAATTATGCCGCGATAGGAGTCAATCCCTATTTCAATTTATTAGGAGATACTTGGAAAGTTCATATTGGAATAAAGGATGATGTGGTTACCGGAGGGAGTAACAAAAAAATGAACCTGATGCCCGATGTAACCGCTCATATTGATCTTATCCCGACGGTTACTGCTTATGGCGGCATTACTGGAAGTTACCAAATAAATTCCATGCAAAGCATGATGGAGAATAACCGTTACTTATTGCCTACGTTACGCGTTAGAGACAGCTATGTGCCTATCGATGCATTC
>JAJZHJ010000313.1 GCA_021804525.1 Bacteroidota bacterium
GAAGAAAATCATGTGCTGAAGCACATCACAGCCACATTCATGCCAGGCAAAACCAACATGATTATTGGTAAAAGTGGATCCGGCAAAACAGTTTTGCTAAAGTGTATTATTGGACTTCATACTATTGATTCCGGCAAAATACTCTTTGATAACCTGAATGTGCCAGAAATGAGTATCAATGACACCAAGAAACTACGTCAAAAAGTAGGAATGCTTTTTCAAGGATCAGCACTGTTTGATTCACTCACAGTTTTACAAAACGTGCTTTTTCCATTAGAGATGTTTTCCGAACTAAGTAAATCTGAACAAAACAAACGAGCACGGTTTTGTTTGGAACGAGTTAACATTGAACCATCTGCCATGTTACTATTCCCATCTGAAATCAGTGGTGGAATGCAAAAACGAGTGGCGATAGCCCGTGCCATTTCAATGAATCCACTTTATCTCTTTTGCGATGAACCAAACTCGGGCCTTGATCCTCAGACATCATTGGTTATCGATCAATTGATTCATGAAATTACACACGAATTTAACATGACAACCATCATCAATTCCCACGATATGAACTCAGTAATGGAGATTGGAGAAAACATTGTATTTATTGATAAAGGAGAAAAATCGTGGCAAGGCACAAAAGAACAGATTTTTACCACTGGCAATAAATCATTGGATGATTTTGTGTTTGCCTCTAATCTATATCAGGAAATTAAAGAGTTGCACGCAAAAAAACTGTCATAGCATCGCGTAGTAACAATCATTTCATTCAATCCGCACACTTTTTTTTAACATTTTTCAAAACAAATAATCTGTCGCTTAGTAAAGTGACTGTATGGGGTGGTCATTGTTTTGTACGCACGCTGGTTTCATAAAACCATGACAACACATTCAGTGTAGCCTCTATATTGTAATGCACAAATGTTTTAATGTTAAACAGAAATATCCAAGAACACATCTACCCTCTTTTGTGTAAAAAACATTACCTTTGCAGCATAAAAAGAATAATGTCAGTCTTTATTTATATTAATGATAATGAATGAGTAATAGCTTATCGTATTGATAATCTTTTGCAAAAATTCTTCTTGTCATTAGTAAAACAGGAGGATCTTTCTTAGCAAAAATACGTTTTCGCTGCTGTCATAGCACAAACATCTCAGAGCATGAATTCTATCACACTTTTTCTTTTCGTTGTTTTAATAGCACTTGTAACAATACTATTTTTAAGCGAAAAACAGAAAAGAGCGCTTCTTCTTTTAACAGAATTATTCATTATCATTTTTAGCAGCACGTACGCTGTAGAGGCATTAATTGGAAACACGACCTCTCTTCTTTTTTTAGGGTCGGTAGTGACAGGTACTATACCCATTGTGATTGATCCTTTAGCAGCGTGGTTTATACTCATCATTAATTTTACGTTTCTCACAGGCTCCATTTATGGCGTCAACTACATGAGAGCATATCGTGAGCAAAAATCTCAACTCTCGCTTCATTGGGTCAGTTTTTTGTTAACACATATCGGACTGTTAGCTGTTTGTGTGGTACAGAATATGTTGGTTTTTTTGCTTGTTTGGGAAATCATGGCCATTAGTTCTTTTGTTATGGTGATTTTTGAAAGTGAGAAGCCAAAAACCATTAAGGCCGGCATCAACTACCTGATTCAGTCCCACATGGGAATTTTAGTGTTAACTATTGCATTTGCCTGGGTATACGTTCAAACCGGCTCTTTCTCGTTCGATGCCATTGGTATATTTGCACATACCATGCCTGCTCCAGAAAGTTTTGGATTAATATTGTTGTTTTTTATCGGCTTTGCGTTTAAGGCTGGTTTTGTACCTTTTCACACATGGTTGCCTTATGCTCATCCAGCAGCTCCTGCGCATGTATCCGGCATTATGTCAGGAGTATTGATAAAAATAGGCATTTACGGAATTTTACGCATGCTTTTTTTGATGCCGACAAATTACATAGCCATTGGTATTGTCATTCTTGTCATCTCCGTCATAACTGGCGTGTATGGAGTGATGTTGGCCATTGTGCAGCACAACTTAAAAACGCTTTTAGCCTATCATAGCATTGAAAACATAGGGATCATTGGGATTGGTATCGGAGTTGGCAGTCTGGGCATGGGATTGGGAAATTTCCCCATGGCAGCCATCGGCTTTGCAGGTGCTTTACTACATACTTTGAACCACTCTTTATTTAAGTCGTTACTTTTTTATGGAGCAGGTAATGTATATCAAGCTACACACAGTGTTAATATTGAATCATTCGGAGGATTAATAAAACGAATGCCCCAAACAGCGCTTCTTTTCCTCATTGCTTCGTTGGCTATTAGTGGATTACCTCCATTCAATGGTTTCATTTCAGAGTTCCTAATTTATTCAGGTCTGATAAATGGTTGGATTCACGGAACCTTTATTTTTGTTCTCCTGTTTGTTTTTGCTGTTTTCGGACTTTCGTTGATTGGTGGATTAGCTATTCTTTGTTTCACGAAAGCGTTTGGAACCATTTTTTTAGGAACGCCGAGACACATATTTGACCATGAACCACATGAAAGTAACCGTATGGCGCTTATTCCAATGTACGCTATAGTAGCATTGATTATAGCAATTGGAATCTATCCTGTTTACTTTGTGCAAGCATTATGGTTACCTATTCAACAATTTACAGGAAGTATGCCTTCTGGAAATATATTAGCCGTTTCATCATCGTTAAGCGTTGTACAACAAATAGGATTTGCATCGCTCCTGTTTATCGCTTTAACTGGCGTTGTTTGGCTTGTTCGTAAACAATTGACAAAAAAACAAGTAATTACATGCAATGAAACATGGGGTTGCGGCTATGTTGCTCCAAATTCGAAGATACAATACACCGCAAGTTCGTTTGTACGTGCTTATCGTAAATTGTCTGAATCTGTTCTGCAATTTCATAAACACAAAAAGGAGATTAGCGGTATTTTTCCTGATGAAGCATACCATGCAATTCACCCTCTCGACCGCATCGAAACTTATTTAATCGATGCTCCATTAAAACGAATGCGATATTGGTTGAATCGTTTTTCATTTTTACAAAACGGGAGTTTGCAGTTCTATATTCTGTATGGATTAGTGTTTATCATGGCATTAGTTGCTATTCCGTTTTTCGGATACCTTTACCATTTCATGGTTCATCTTTTAAACACGCTTTAAATCATGATTAGTTTTTTTTTAATGATCATTGCAAGCCTTTTCATTTCGGGCATCATTGTTCGAACGAAAAGTATAACCTCAGGGCGAAAAGGTCCAGGCATCATGCAGCCAATGAGAGATAT
>JAJZHJ010000314.1 GCA_021804525.1 Bacteroidota bacterium
GATTATCATCAACGCCTACTGGCTTGCCAACAAAAGCTTCGATCCCTATCCTTTCATCCTGTTGAATTTAATCTTATCGTGTGTTGCCGCACTACAAGCGCCGGTCATTATGATGAGTCAAAACAGGCAAGAATCGAAAGATAGAGAACGCGCACAGAAAGACTATATGATCAACTTAAAATCGGAGTTGGAGATTCAGGTACTTCAAGAAAAGATGGATCACTTAATCAACACTCAGCAACAAGAACTGGTAAAAATGCAAACAGAGCAAACAGAGATGATGAACGTTCTTTTGAAGCGACTGAATAATACTACTACGCTATAAATACCCGCTGCGGTAAACACCTACAAACAGACATCAGATACAATACTTACGTAAGAGTGCGGCTACGCTTTGTACCCTCATTCTTTTATTTAGCCCTCCTTGAATAAGAGAGCTTTCAAACCGTATTATTCAATATACGCTAAAAGCCACGAAAAGCCTAAAGATATTTAAGCTAAGCGCGTTGCCCTTGCAGAAAGCATGTTGGCATATTACATTTGCGCAAACAAATTGCTTGTTTAACCTTTCTGACGAAGAGAAAAGAGGTCGATAACAAAGCAAAATCGTCTTACTGACAACCATCTTAACCAAAAAGTGCCTTGTATGAAGAAAGCCATATTGATTAGTTTGATAAGCTTGTTTTTCGTAGCAAACCATGTTCAAAGTCAGCAATGGCAACCGAGCTGGAATGCCGCAAAACAGTTAGCTAAAACAGAAAACAAGAAACTCCTCCTGAGCTTTTCCGGATCAGATTGGTGTTTACCATGCATGCGGATGCGCAAGTTCGTCTTTTCATCCGATGACTTTGTGAAATACGCCAACCAACATCTTATTCTTTATAATGCCGATTTTCCACGTAAGAAAGGAACACTGACCAAAGAACAAATAGCCGTCAACGGCTCCCTTGCTGATAAATACAACAGCGAAGGTCATTTTCCGTTTACCATTCTATTCGATCCCAATGGAAAGATCATTAAAGAATGGAATGGGTTATATACCAATGGCGTGGTAAATTTCATTCAGGAGATCAACGGGGAATAAAATCAGGCACTTTTCGGTGATGCATTTACATGAACGGACATCTTGCTAAACAGCGGATACCTCCGGCTACGTATTCTTAATCTGTATTCTTTTTTTTCATGAATACAGCGTCACTTTTGTACTCATTTTCAAACATACTTCAATGTCTCAAACAACAATCCATAAAAGAGGAATGCATCTGATGGGCAATCACTTCGAAATTACGGTGGTTGCTGCAGATGCTTATTGGGCAAATCAACGAATCGATATGGGCGTGAAAGAGATCAAACGAATCGAGGCTCTTCTCACCACCTTCAATAACGAAAGCGAAACAAACCAGATCAATCGATATGCGGGCATGCGTCCTGTACTTGTGAGCCACGAGATAATTCAAATCATTGAACGTTCGAAGAAAATTTCAGAAATAACACAAGGCGCATTTGATATTACTTACGGTTCGGTGGATAAAAGCCTGTGGAACTTTGATACGCAGATGACAACTCTGCCAAGTAAAAAAACAGCCAAAAACAGTGTACGCCTCATCAACTACAAAAACATTGAAGTTGATATGATGCACTCCACCGTTTTCTTAAAAGAAAAAGGAATGCGAATTGGTTTTGGTGGAATTGGTAAAGGATATGCTGCCGAAATGGCAAAACAAGTGATGAAGAAAGCAGGTGTTGAAAGCGGTGTTGTCAATGCTTCGGGTGATTTGACAGCATGGGGTAATATGCCAAACGGATTGCCATGGACAATCGGTATTGCAAATCCAAATCTATCGCATCAAGTCTTTTCCTATATGGATATAACCGACATGGCGGTTGCTACTTCGGGCAATTATGAGAAGTTTGTCATAATCGACGGCAAAAAGTATTCCCATACCATTGATCCAAAAACCGGATTACCGATAAGTGGAATAAAAAGCGTCACAATTATTTCTACCAATGCCGAAGTAGCCGATGCAATGGCAACTCCAGTCATGATTATGGGAGTAAAAGCCGGACTGAATATGATCAACCAGATAAAACATATTGAAGCTATTATCATTACCGACGACGATAAAATTTTTACTTCCAAGAATATTAACATCATCAAATAAGAATCGCCACGAGAGTGTGTTTCTTTCTCCGGCACTTACCTGTTGAATAAAAACGTTGAAATATGCAGTTACGAAAATTAAAACCGACCATGATTGCGCTTCTGTTTGCCTTGTTTCTTTCCTCGTGTGCAACGGTGAAAGAGTACCAGATGTCGAGAATCAATGATTCGCAGATGGTCTTATCAAACCGGAAAGTAGAGCAAGAGGAACTTGATTTCCAACTTATAAAAGAAGGATCGTCAGGGGCCACTTCAGGCAAATCGGGCGGTGGTTGCGGCTGCAACTGAACCATTAAGAATCCATCTATCCAAACATCATTATCTAACCACATTCCCCCGTATGAAAAAAGCCTCTTTCATTATAGCATTCCTGTTTATTTTTTATTACAGCGCTATTGCCCAGCACCTAAGAAAGGACACAACAAATTACACATCTAAAAGTCTGACATTGGATGAAGTCAATCTGGTTTCTGGATATTATTCTCAAAATGGAGATCATTCATCCGTTGAAGGAGGTATTGGTTCTGAGCTGGTGCACGAACTATCAACGACAATTGATTTAAAATTTGTAGGTTATTCAAATCCGGACTACATTCATACGCTCACGTTCGGGATGGGTTATGCTCATCATACATCGGCTTCTCAAGCATGGATTTCAACCAGTGGTGCATCAAAGACGCGAGGCGATCGTTTCTTTCCTTCGTTTGAATGGTCGTTGCAAGACGTAAAACACAAGACCGAATTTTCTCTTGGAAGCAACTATTCCGGTGAATATAATTATCAATCGCTTACGTTTGACGGAAGTTTCAGTAAGAAAACAAACACAAACGGGGAGTTTTCCGTCAAATTGACCACCTCTTTGGATCAGGTATTGCTAATAATACCCTCCGAATTCAGGACGACATCCACTTCGGTTGTTGTTTCATCAGCCAGTACCGGAAGCATTACCAGTTACGAAACAGAAAGAGAACATTTCGGATCGTCACCCCGAAACACTTACACAGCTGCTTTTGCATTCAATCAGGTAATTAATACCCGTATGCAGGCCGCTCTGCTTTTTGATGTAACCCAACAAACAGGATTCCTTGGATTACCTTTTCACAGAGTATATTTCACCAATGGAACCGATAAAATAGAAAATTTA
>JAJZHJ010000315.1 GCA_021804525.1 Bacteroidota bacterium
TGGCGTGTAGGTTCCAGCAATCAGAAAATAGATGGAGATGTGATCGAAAAGACGTAGTACCCGTTTCCTTTCCAATGTTTTGGTTGCATGATAAACTGTGGAAATGGCATACATCAACAACATACTGAAGGCGAACACATATAGGCTGAAACGATGACTATCGGGTATGGAGACGCTAAACGTAATCAGCCCCAACACGGCAATACTGAATAAAACGCCCAATCCATGTGTGATGCTATTGGCAATTTCCGCTTTACGCGGAGGAAAAACATACGAACTTCCGGTCATATCTTATGGCTTAAAAACACGTACAAAGATACCGCTTTTAACGTCACGACACGAAATCATCCGGTGATAGTCTCATTGGAAGTGATACCACATACATTTCTTATACGTCTTCCACTATTTTTATTTCTTCTTCTAATTTTGACAATCGGGCTATTATGGTTTGTTGTTCATATTCATAAAGCAATTCGTATGCTTCTCTGTTACCTTGCTTATAAGCTCGTGCCATTTGTTCACGAAACAAATCAATATTTCTTGATAATATCTTGTCGTCCATAGTTTTCATTTGCTCAATATAGCTTTCGGCATTTAGTAAGGCATCTTCTAATTTTAATTGTGTTGTACTTTTCATTTTCCCTCCACTATGTTGATTTCTTCATTCGTTAAACCATAAAGCTGATACACAATCTCATTAACTCTGTTTTCGCAGTATTCAATCTTGTTTTGTAGTTGCTCCCGTTTGCTTTCGAGCGTTCCCGTTTGAATAGCTTCATTCAATTGCAATAACTGATCAACAAGTTTGTTCAATTCAACATCACTTTGTTTATCAATAGTTGGAATTGGAAACTGCAAAATATCTCTGATCATAATTTGAGGAAATGTATCATCACTGCTTATTTGAAATTTAGTTCTAAAATACCATCCAATCAATAAAGAATTAAGAATTGCCAAAATTGATTTGTAAGAATATTCTTGCCCTTTAAGTTTCAAAACAAATAAGAGCGTATTACAATAAGAAGTTTCATGAATATAGGAAGAAATAAGTGTCTTGCCTGTTATTTTTCGGATCAGAATTTTCTCACCTTCAAAATGGGTTGGATTTCTTGGTGCAGCAAGCCATTCACCATATTTAATCCAATTATTTGCATTCCAAAGGAGTTGATATCTGCCAATATGTTTTCCGTCATAAAAAGGGAGCCAAGTTTTATCTATTTGGTTATCTGAAGTATACTGTTTTTCGTTCCTTATTTTTTCTGTTTGTGCAGGTTTACCTTTTCCAACTTCATACGCTTTTATTCCCGAAAACATTTCAGCAATATTGGCAATGCGTTCTTTGTCCGACTCAATTTTTAAAAGTAAATAATTCCCCGAGTTATCAGTCTGAAGGTTAAAAGCCTTTTGTTCAAACCAATCTTGAGCTTTAACGGAAAACTCCTTTTGAGGATTCTGTATTGAAGAAATTATTTGTTTCTTTCCAAATGTTTTTACCCAAATATTTGAGGGTTGAAACAAATTATCATATTCAACCTTTTCTGTTAGCAAAATAATCGTATCTACTGTAGCACCCGAAAATACATTAGAAGGCAGCCCAACGATTTCCTTTAATTTTGAATTTCTCAAAAGGAGCTCTCTTAAAGGTTGTGTAAAGCCTAAATTCAAAAGAGTATCAGGAATAATCATTCCTAATTGCCCATTGTATTTCAAAAGTTTAAGCCCTTTTTCAACAAACATCAGATAACTTTCACATCTCCATACTGAGGTATTGTATCTGTCCTTAAAATATGGCAATTCTTCCTTTACAAACTGAGCACCATAAGGCGGATTACCAATAACAATATCAAAACCATAAAACTTTCCATAATGGGAAAATGGCTCTTTTAAGGTGTATTTATCTATCAACTCTTCTGAATCCTCTTGCAGCTTCTTGACTTTTTGAAATTGTTTTTTGAAGTCCTCATTTGGCGAAGATTTTTTAATATTAAATACATCAGGAAAAGCTCTTTGCCAGTTGAAGGGTTTTATTTTCTTCTCATCGCCAAAGTCAAGTTGGGAATCGTAAAAATCGGTATCCACTAAACTATTGCCGCTTTTGATATTATTCTCTAACGTCGGCAACACCCGTTCATGGAAAAGTTGAAGCTGCGTAGCTATGCTGGCTTCCGTTTCGCCTTCCATACATTTGAGAAGCAACGATAGTTTGGTTACCTCCACGGCGTTTACGTCAATATCCACGCCATAAATATTGTTGAGCAGAATGCGTTTTTTCTCGGCTGTCGTTAAATTCCCATCAGGTGTAAGCGGATTATTTTTACCGCCTTTTGAGGTTTTACCATTATCCGTATAATAGTTTTTGTGCCATTGAAGCAAGTACTGGTAGGCTCCAATCAGAAAACTACCGCTACCGCAAGCCGGATCAACAATTTTGACATTACTCACTTCATCAGGTTTTTTACCTGCTATCAGTTTACCAACAGTATTTTCAACAATGTAATCGACAATGTATTGTGGTGTATAATAAACGCCTCCTGCTTTTCTTACTTCGGGTTTATCCTCAATTTTTGCATGATGCGACGGAGTAATACGAATCACTTTCCCCAAGAATTGCTCGTAAGCGCTTCCCAGAATTTCGACCGAAAAGACAGAAAACTCATACGGACTTTCAGGATAATACATGTCGTTGATGATGTTTTTAATCACCTTATTATCCACTTTAATCTCCTTTGTGATTTTCTCTTTTTTCGCATCAAAGAGGCCTGAATTGTATTTGTCGTCAGCCTCACTGAAGATAGCAAACAAGTTTTGATAATAATTGCCTTGTTTTAAGGCTGTTTTCAGCTTTCCATAAGGTTCAATGTCTCTGTCTTCGGCAATACGTAGAAAAATAAAACGGTCGATGGTTTGTTGGACTACAAAATTGAGTTCATCCTCATCCAACTGCTTGTTATTCCAGCTTATGGAAGTGGCTAAATAAGTTCGCCATTTATCGAGAGATAGCAAAAAATCTTTGTCAACGGTTGTCGTCCCCTTTTTATGGGTGTCATTTTGAATAAATCGATCGAAACTTCCTTTGAGCACACTTTCCTTAGCAAATGTCAACCACAGAAAATCAAATTCTTTCAAATAATCTCTGAATGTCAAATAGTGGATGCGTGCCACAGAAGCTTTATCGGTTGCTTTTGGTTTAATTGAACAATCGTAAACGGCAAATTCTTCAAAATCAGTGATAAGGCTTATCGAGAGTTTGTCGCTCCAACCATAACGACGTAGCTGGTATGCAGG
>JAJZHJ010000316.1 GCA_021804525.1 Bacteroidota bacterium
TTCCTTGTGGACATTAACCCATGCTGACGATTTTGCCAAAGCATTTATAGGCCTCATTGGCAACGAATATACCATTGGCGAAGCTTTTCACATCACCTCCGACGAAGCGTTAAGTTGGAACCGAATACACGAACTTTTGGCAGAAACTGTCGGATGCAAAGCTAATATCGTTCACTGCACCTCCGATTTTATTGCCGATATTGCCGATGAAGAAGGTTTTCCGGCGCTGAGAGGCTCTTTATTGGGTGACAAAGCCTATCCGGCTATTTTCGACAATACAAAGATCAAACGGTTCGTTCCATCATTTCAAGCATCCATTCATTTTGCGGAAGGGATTCGTTCCACCATTGAATGGTTTGAGGCTGAACCAAAACGCATGATAGTAAACGAAAATTCCAATCGACTGATTAACCGATTGATCAAAGAATCAACACATAAAAAATAAAGTTTTCTAGATTGAACTATCATAGGTCTAAAGCATGATTCAAATTTCCAGTATGAAGACAACGATTATTCTGCTGGCAGGCCTGTTGCTTTTTTCTCCTTTGGCAATTGGGCAACAAAAAACCGGCATTACAAAAAAGGAAACAAAGGCAATGCGTATCGAACATGCTATTGCTGCTCGCGATATTCATATCATGGTCAATGAAGCCCTACCACTTAATCATTCGGCAATTCCGCTCACTTCCGATTATTGGTTAAAACTAAAACATGATTCCGCCTTCGTTGATTTGCCCTATTTTGGCAGGGCTTATTCTGTTCCTTATAATGGTGGAGGCGGATTTGATTTTGCAAAAAAACGAATGGGCGATACGATTAATTTCAAAAAGAGACAAGGTTACACGTGGCGGTTTTCAGCGCAAACATCCGATGACAACTACCAGTTTGATATTTGGATTTCGTTGGATGGTTATACTAGCATCACCGTCAATTGTAACAATCGGCAAACTATAAGCTATTATGGCGAGTGCGTTTTGCCAGAGAAAACTTCACCAAAATAAAACATTTACAACCTCTACATGGCTTATCAACACTATTATTTTATTGGCATCGGCGGCATTGGCATGAGTGCTTTGGCACGCTATTTTTATGCAAAAGGAAATCTTGTTGCCGGTTATGACCGTGTTTCAACTCCTTTGACGCAACAGTTAGAAAACGAAGGAATTGCAATTCATTATCACGATGATATAAGTGCAATACCTTCGCCATTTTTGGACAATGTTGCTACGTTGGTTGTCTATACGCCGGCAATTCCAATTGATCATTCCGAACGCTATTATTTTGAGACAAATGGATTTGTGTTGATGAAGCGAGCAGCTGTATTGGGCGAAATTACACGTCAACAAAAAGGCATCTGCATTGCAGGCACACATGGAAAAACTACCACATCGACTATGGCCGCTCACTTGTTGCATCAATCGCATGTGGATTGCAACGCATTTCTGGGTGGCATCTCAAAGAATTATGCCACCAATCTCATTTTATCGACTACAAGTGATTTTGTCGTTATCGAAGCCGACGAGTATGATCGTTCGTTTCATCAACTTTCTCCATATTTGGCAGCTATTACCGCTGTAGATCCCGATCATCTGGATATATATGGCACTCCCGCTGCTTTTCGTGAAAGTTTTGTAAAGTTCACTGCCCTTATACAAGCAGGTGGGGCGCTGGTGATAAAGAAAGGGATTCCCCTTCAAGTGTGCCTGCAACCTGCAGTTCGTTTATATACTTACGCGGTAGGCGAAGAAGCCAATTTCTA
This sequence comes from Bacteroidota bacterium, assembly GCA_021804525.1. GTDB lineage: Bacteria > Bacteroidota > Bacteroidia > Bacteroidales > Paludibacteraceae > Microbacter. The sequence continues at coordinate 1,760 of JAJZHJ010000316.1, forward strand.
TTCCGACAATATTCGGATAGGAAACGGTGAAATACGATTCGATTTTCACGCGCCAACGGAAACAATCGCCGATGTGCAATTGGGAGTTCCTGTTCCTATCAACATAGAAAATGGAACGGCGGCCATGGCACTGGCATGGCTAGCAGGAGTCACATCCGATGAGCTGAGAGTAGGTATGGCTTCGTTTAAAGGTATTCGTCGCCGTTTTGATATTCTTTTTCGAAATGAAAAGGTCGTATTCATCGACGATTATGCACATCACCCCACCGAATTGACCGCCAGCATTCAATCCATCAAAGCAGTATATGCAGGGCGTAAGGTTTGTGGCATTTTTCAACCGCATCTTTACACACGAACCCGCGATTTTGCTACAGAATTTGCCAAAGCGCTTTCGCAATTGGATGAAGTGATTTTGTTGGATATTTATCCTGCACGCGAGTTACCTATTGAAGGGGTGACGTCGCAACTGATATTTGATCAGATTACCATTTCAAATAAGACGCTGTGTTCCAAAGAAGCGCTTTTGCCACTGCTCCGAGCCAAACCAGACTTTGATATTTTGGCAACCTTTGGAGCCGGCAATATCGATCAATTGTTGCCAGAAATACAGTATATGTTCGAGTCGCGGTTCAATTCCACAAAGGAATAATCACCTTAGCGGGTGACAAGTTGCTTCTTCTTCAAAGGGCGAATGTAAAACATTTCTTCCCAGAGTACCCACAGCAGAAAGATGAGGAAATAAAATGAATATTTGAAGATAAAGGTATGCACCAGTTCAAAATAGTGAGGATGATAGGCCAGAACAGCTCCCACTACGCTGATGCGAATCACGTTGAAAGTATGTAAAATAGGCAAAGCTGCCAGAATAAACCACCATTTGTTTTTCCATGATCCGCGACTGAAAGCAATGATGCAGGCAAAGATAAATGCTTGTTTCATAGCGGTGCATCCCCATGCAATCTCACTTGATGCTCCATTCAAGAAGATGAATGTTGTGCGATGTAACAACCCAAACGGAATGTTGAAAAGGTTGAATATCAACCCTACAACGCGTATTACTTCATGTTGAATCTTGATAAAAGGCCATGAAATATTGAGACCAAAAAGTTGTACGTAAGGATCATCATTGCCATCATGCACCAAGATTTTCCATGTCCAATTAGCCAACATCATCACCGCAAAAAACAAGATAACGCCGTGATACGGACGTAGCTTGTTCCATAATTTGTGGATATGTCTGACAATGGAAGCCATATTAACCAATCGGGTAGAATAATTGCTGCAAATTTACTCAAAATTAGGTGTTTCCGAAAATGGAGATTGTTTCTCACAACGCAGAGTTTTTGACGGCATCGTTAAAAAAGATGATAGTGAATTTGTGTTGGCTTTTTTGTCGTGTATAGTATGTTGAAATATACAAGTACTTTAGGGGCAATATCGCTCCTATGGAGCTTGGAAATGTTCAATGCTTTCATAATTTCGTTTCTCCGAAGCATTGAGAATCCATGAATGTCCCGTCAAAAAA
>JAJZHJ010000317.1 GCA_021804525.1 Bacteroidota bacterium
TAAATCAAAGTATTCTGTATTTTCAGTTTGACAAAAATAGAGGTTGTTATGAAGTTCAGACAGCACTACAAGTTGGGCACCTTCGTGAGCCGCAGCCTCGATGCGTGCTTCTAATTTAGCTATGTTAACTTGCTTGTCGGCTGAATGTGTGATTTGAATAAGAGCTGTCTTCATGACTTATAAAAATTTATCTGGGTATTGCATTGTTACGCAGTGCAACGAACCGTGTTGTTTGATCAACGGAAGACAATTGATGCCAATCATCTTGCGATCAGGGAACGCGGTTTGAAGTTGCTTCATAGCAAGGGTATCTTTGGATGAATGGTATGTTGGCACAAGTACAACATCATTTATAATCAGAAAATTGGCGTATGTAGCAGGAAGTCGTTCGTCGTTGTCATAAACGGGGTCAGCCATAGGCAATGGGATAAGCTGGTAAGATTCTCCGTGCAGTGTCTGCAATTCTTTTAGTTCTGTTTCCATTTGGAACAATGCTTCAAAATGTTCATCTTTGGGATTGTCACATTTCACGTATGCAATTGTCTTTGGATCACAAAATCGTGCCAATGTATCAATGTGACTTCCTGTGTCGTCTCCGGCTAAGTAGCCGTGATGTAACCATAGAATGCGATTTAATCCAAATGTTTCTTTCAGATAGGTTTCAATTTCGTCTTTTGTTTTGCCGTCGTTGCGATTGGGTGAAAGGAGACAACGTGCAGTCGTGAGAAGCGTCCCTTTCCCGTCCGATTCAATGCTTCCACCTTCTAATACGAAATTCAACTTATTTTGATATACTACATTTTTTTGAAATGCTTGTTGTTCAACTAATTCACGCGTTATCAAGTTGTCATAATTGGCGGTAAATTGAAGTCCCCATCCGTTGAAGGTAAAATCAAAAAGCGTAGGTAACGTATTTTCAAAAACCGAGATTGGAGCATGATCTCGTGCCCATGTGTCGTTGGATAGTATTTCGTGGAATGAAACATTAGAATGATTACCTGTTTCCCCAAGTTGTTCAATCACAGTTTCCTTGTCAGGACAAACAATGCACACTTTTTCATGTTTGGCAATTTCCGTTGCAATGGAGACAAAACATGGCGTCACCTCATCGAGCATTCCGCTCCAATCGGTTTTTTCGTGAGGCCATGTGAGTTGTACTCCGCTTTGCAGTTCCCACTCTGCAGGAAATCGAATTGACGTTGTAAGTTGATTCATAGTGCAAAAGTACCATTCTTTTTTTGAATTTTTCGCTTCTTGTTGCTTTACCCCTACCTTTGTTCTTTGCAAACGATACAATTCCAGAATCATTAAAAAAATATTATGATGAAGATTATAACATTGCTTGAAAATACGCGTATGGATAATTCGGTACTTGAAACAAGGCACGGGTTAAGTTTGTATATTGAGTCAGACAATCATAAGCTGCTTTTTGACACTGGCCCTGACGATTCGATTTTTAAAAATGCCACTATGCTTGGTGTCGATCTTTATGCTGTTGAGGCTGTAGTGCTGTCGCACGGACATTATGATCATGCAGGCGGTTTGCGCACCTTTTTTCAGCAGAATGATCATGCTCTGGTTTATTTATTAGAAGGGGCGCAAAACAAATTCTATTCTGCAAGCCGCGGGTTACCCTACCGATATATTGGAATTGATCCGGTGTTATTTGACGAGTTTGGTTCGCGCTTCCGGTTCTTCAGTCAGCGACTTTCACTTTTTGATTATGTTCAACTGTATGCTGTAAAAGATTTTGGTGAGTTTCGTCCGCATAATGACGTTTTGTTTGTTGACAAAAACAATGAAAGGTTGCTCGACGATTTTTCTCACGAATTAGTTATGTCCATTGAAGAGAAGAAAACAAATGTTGTTTTCACGGGCTGTTCGCATCAGGGAGTAGTGAACATGGTGCGAACCGTGCAGGAAGCACAACCTGCATTGCCAATTCGATGTGCCATTGGCGGATTTCATTTAAGCAACACAATCACCAACCGGTTGACAGAATCGGATGATGTGGTTAATCAATTGTCAGTAAGATTAAAATCATTACAAATTCCTAAAATATTCACAGGACATTGTACCGGAATTGCCGGTATGTCAGTCCTTAAACCGATTCTTGGAAAGTCGCTTGATGCTCTATATTCAGGTAAAATCATTGAAGTATAGAGTATGATGCTTTTCAGTTGCTGCATATAAAAAACGAGGGAGAATGACAAATTCATTCTCCCTCGTTGCGTTATTAGGCGCTTTCGCACTGGAATTTTCTTACATTTCCAAGCGTTTTTTCAAGCCGACCAATTCTTCCTTCAATTCATTTGGGAGATGAGTGCCAAACATTTTGTAGTGCTCGTCAATAAGCGCTACTTCGTCTTTCCATTCATCTGCGTTTATAGCCAGTGCTTTTTCCAATTGACCGGCTGTTATGTCAAGCCCTTCAATATTGATTGCATTTGGAGCTGGAATTTTACCGATTGGTGAATCAACTGCTTCGCCTTGTCCATTGCAACGGTCAAATATGTAAGCTAATACGCGGCTGTTTTCGCCATAACCTGGCCATAACCATTGGCCGTTATCTTTACGGAACCAATTGACGAAGAAAATCTTCGGTAATTTATCATCTGTTGTCTTCTTACCGATTTCAATCCAATGGCCAAAATAATCACCCATGTTGTATCCACAGAATGGGAGCATGGCAAATGGATCGCGACGGACGCCGGCTTTCAAGCCGATGGCAGCAGCAGTAACTTCGGATCCTACAATCGATCCCATGAACACGCCATGGTTCCAACTGTTCGATTCGTGAATGAGAGGTACAGTGGAAGGACGACGACCTCCAAATAGAATTGCAGAAATTGGAACTCCGGCAGGGTCTTCCCAAGCTGCGTCAATAGCCGGACATTGGTTTGCAGGAGCCGTAAAACGAGCGTTTGGGTGAGCACATGGTTCGCCTGAGGCAGGATCATACACTTTATTTTTCCAATTAATAGTTCCGGCAGGGCAATCTGTTCCAATGCCTTCCCACCAAATATCACCATCAGGTGTTACCCCAACATTGGTGAAAATAGTGTTGGCACGTGCTGAAAGCATGGCATTGGGGTTGGTGTCCATCGAAGTGAAAGGAGCAACGCCAAAGAATCCGGCTTCGGGATTGATAGCATATAGACGGCCATCTTTGCCAAATTTCATCCATGCAATATCGTCGCCGACGGTTTCAACTTTCCATCCTGGAATTGTTGGAATAAGCATGGCTAAGTTTGTTTTTCCACAAGCTGATGGA
>JAJZHJ010000318.1 GCA_021804525.1 Bacteroidota bacterium
GCAATCCAACATGGTCGGACTTGAGTTTGGAGCAGGTACCGGCATCCTCAGCTTTCTGTTGAAAGACGATCTGAAAAAGATCATTCTCCTGGACAGTTCTCCGGAAATGATTCAGGTGATCACAGAGAAGGTTGCACAAACCGGCGTGCAGAACTTCGAAACGCTCTTGTTCGATTTAGAAAAATCCCCTTACGAAGAGCAACAGGTTGATCTGATATTCACTCAAATGGCGATGCATCATGTAGCGGATATACCATTAGTTTTGAAACGCTTCAATGACATGCTACGTCCAAATGGATATGTCGTCATTGCCGATTTATATCCCGAAGACGGCTCATTCCATGCAGGAGGAATCCCTGCTTTTCACAATGGGATTGACATAGAACTTCTCTGCCGTGACGTGCAACGGGCAGGTTTTGCAAAATGTCAACACGAATCGTGCTTTACAGTAAAACGGCAATTAGACGATGGCATCGTGAAGGAATTTCCGATTTTCTTCCTTTCGGCACAAAAGCTGTAAGACTCTATTTTTATATCAATACAAGCAAGATTACAGTCAGAGAGCGTAGCTTTACATCGACACCAACAAGGAATTATAAAGTCACATTGAATCAATAATATAGCCCCGCAACTCATTCCCGATTTACAAAAAAAAGGAAAGGGTAGTTTATTCAATTTGCCAAAAAAGAAGTACCTTTGGAGACAAATTGATGAACACATTTTAAATAACACTTCAATGAGCGACAAATACAATCTGCGCGGCGCTTCGGCAACCAAAGAAGAAGTACACAACGCGATCCGTAATTTGGACAAAGGGATTTTCCCAAAAGCATTTTGTAAAATCATTCCCGACATTCTCGGAGGCGACCCCAACTACTGCAACATCATGCACGCAGACGGCGCCGGCACCAAATCATCATTAGCTTACCTTTATTGGCGTGAGACTGGCGACATTTCTGTTTGGAAAGGCATTGCTCAAGACGCATTGATCATGAACATAGACGATTTGCTATGCGTTGGTGCCACTGACAATATTTTAGTATCGTCAACTATTGGACGGAACAAACAACTCATCCCGGGCGAAGTAATCGGTGAAATTATCAACGGCACTGAATCATTATTGGAATCGCTTAGAAAACAGGGTATAAATGCTTATCTAACCGGTGGTGAGACAGCCGATGTGGGCGATCTGGTACGCACCATTATCGTTGATAGTACTGTTGTGGCACGTATGCGCCGCGATGAAGTAGTTTCCAATCATCATATTAAAGAAGGTGATGTGATCGTGGGACTCTCCTCCAGTGGAAAAGCATCCTACGAAGACGGCTACAACAGCGGCATGGGCAGCAACGGATTAACCTCTGCACGACACGATTTATTTGCTTACTATCTGGCTGAAAAATATCCTGAAAGTTATGACAACAACTTACCAACTGGATTAGCTTACTCCGGCAGTAAAAAATTGACTGACACCATTGCCGATCTGGGTATTGATGCAGGAAAATTGGTACTCTCCCCTACTCGCACCTATGCACCTATTATTCGCGACATTCTCAAAAAATATCGTTCTCACATTCACGGCATGGTACATTGCTCAGGAGGCGGACAAACAAAAGTGCTTCATTTTATTGAGAATTTACATGTCATTAAAGATCATTTATTTCCGGTTCCACCCCTATTTGAAATGATACAAGCAGAATCGAAAACCGATTGGAAAGAGATGTTTCAGGTTTTCAACATGGGTCATCGAATGGAAATCTTTGTATCACCCGAGTGGGCAGAAGAAATCATCATTATTTCCGAAAAATACAATGTAGATGCGCAAATCATCGGTAGAGTCAAAGCTTCCGATCATGCTCATTTAACCATCAGAAGCGATAAAGGAGTTTTTCAATACGAAAAAAAGAACTGACCCTATTTGATAGTTTCTCAGGAGAATCCTATTCAACAACTCAATCCTGAAAGCCGAGAGGTTTTCGTTTTTATTTTGCCGCATGGAATCGATGAACGTGACAATTTTGGGTTGTAACTCTGCACTACCGGTGATTGAGCGATTTCAAACCGCACAAATAGTCCATTTCCGGGAGAAAATGTTTATGATCGACTGTGGGGAAGGAACCCAAGTTCGCATGAGGCAGTTCAAAATAAAGCCTACGCGCTTAAATCATATCTTCATTTCTCATTTGCATGGTGATCACGTATTTGGATTGATCGGACTCATTTCGTCCCTTGGCATGTTAGGCCGCACTGCCGATTTAGTGATTCATGCGCATCCTGATTTAGAAAAAATACTCCGACCTCAAATTGATTATTATTGCGCAGAGATGAGTTATAAAGTTACTTTTGAACCGTTTGACCCAAGAAAACACGCACTGATTTTTGAAGATCGTTCGTTACGAGTCTTTTCAATTCCGCTAAAACATCGCGTTCCAACCTGCGGATTTCTTTTTGAAGAAAAAGAAAAACCACATCATATATTACGCGAAATGATTGATTTTTATCATATTCCACTAAAAGAAATTTCATTTATTCAACAAGGAGCTGATTTTATTACCAAAGATGGAACTGTAATTTCAAACGAACGATTGACGCGACCTGCAACACCTCCAAAGAAATACGCCTACTGCTCTGACACAGCTTTCAGTAAACGTATTATCCCATGGATCGAAGGCGTTGATCTATTATATCATGAAGCTACTTTTTTGCATGCAGATATTGTTCGGGCAAAAGCCACTGGTCATTCATCCGCAAAACAAGCAGCGGAGATTGCCCGTGATGCCCACGTCAAACAGCTTGTCATAGGCCATTATTCAGCCCGCTACGATCATATAGAAGATCTTTTGGCAGAAGCGCAATCCATATTCTCGAACACTCGCTTAGCTTTTGACGGATTGCATCTTAACGTATAAATAAAGCCAATTAAACTACTCACAAAACATCATCATGGAAAGAAATCCCTATCAACCAAAACGTAACCCAATATTGCATCCCGTTAAAAAAGAAGGAGCCCGATTCTACCCACCCAAAAGTCCTGAAACAGACATGGTTTTTGGAATTCGTGCCGTTCTCGAAGCCATCGAAGCTGGTAAAGAAATTGATAAGATCTTAATTCGCAAAGAATTGCAGAGTGACTTGGCCAAAGAGCTCTTTGCTGCATTGCAAGATAAAGATATTCCGGTTCAACGCGTTCCGGTTGAAAAACTTAATCGCTTAACACAAAAAAACCATCAAGGCGTTGTGGCCTTTGTTGCTGCAATTGAATACCAACAC
>JAJZHJ010000319.1 GCA_021804525.1 Bacteroidota bacterium
ATATTCAAGGGAATGAAGCAAGTTTACGAGTTCAACGAGACATTGAAATTATAAACGCTTTCGAGTTAATATTTTGGCGAGTTCCATACGTCCTTGATGTTAGAAAATAAAATACACGTATGAAATACTTTACGCATACCCTTTCAAATGGGCTTCGTATGGTTCATTTGCCTGATAACAGCCCTGTTTCGTATTGTGGTTTTGCTGTGAATGTGGGGACGCGCGATGAGACGCCATCTCAACATGGTATAGCTCATTTTGTGGAGCATTTGCTCTTCAAAGGCACACGTCACCGCAAAGCATGGCATATTCTCAATAGTATGGAGACTGAAGGGGGTGAACTTAATGCCTATACTACAAAAGAAGAAACCTTCGTGTATGCTGTTTTTTTGGAAACAGCTCTTGAAAAAGCGATTGATTTAATGGCTGACATGGTGGCTAATTCAATCTTTCCATCCAAAGAAATTGCAAAAGAGGCCGAAATTATTATGGACGAAATCGAGTCATATAATGATTCTCCTTCGGAACTTATCTTTGACGATATAGAGCAACTGCTTTTTGAAAAATATCCGATTGGACGCAATATTTTGGGGACTCCGCAAAGTGTGACCGGTTTTATTCAACCGGATGTGATTCATTTTCATGCAGAGCATTATTGCAGCGATAAGATGCTTTTTTTCTCGCTTGGGAAAACAGATTTTCAGAAATTGGTACGTTTAGGCGAAAAATACCTGACTTCTATTCCTGCTTCGCCGCAACTTTATCAGCGTGAAATTCCACAATTGTATTTGCCAAAGCAGCATGTCGAACATAAAGAGACGCATCAGGCCCATTTCATCCTGGGTAATCGTGCGTATTCATTGTCGCATCCAAATCGATTGCCATTTTATGTATTAAATAATATTTTAGGGGGTCCTGGCATGAATAGTTTGCTGAATCTCTCATTACGTGAGCGAAGCGGATTAGCCTATAATGTCGAATCAAATTATACTCCATATACGGATACCGGAACATTTACCATTTATTATGGCACTGATCCGAAAAATCATGATAAATGCAAGACTTTGGTACGCAAAGAATTAGATAAGTTGAAAGAAAATCCATTGTCAGAAAGGCAATTGGATAAAGCAAAGCATCAATTGTTGGGTCAATTAGCCATTGCGGCAGAAAACAAAGAAAGCATGGCGCTTGGTTTTGGCAGGAGTATGTTGCAAATGGGAGCTTTCGAAGGCATAGATGACATTATGGCAAGTTTGCAACAAATTTCTCCAATCGACTTGCAGTCTATTGCTCAAGAAGTGTTTGATGAGAATCAACTCTCTTCATTACTATATTGTGAGTAGTGCCCCCTTGTTTTGAAATCATGGTTATTATTAAGGGAATAATATGTTGTGTGGCACTGTTTTTGCAGTGTAGTTGCATGTCATGCAGTAACAACTTTTAGGAAGATAGAATTGGAAATGGCTTGAAAAATGACTATCTTTGCATGCTTATTTTTGTCAATATAACACATGAGACAACTAAAAATTACCAAATCAATTACTAATCGCGAGAGTGCGTCCCTCGATAAATATTTACAAGAAATCGGTCGAGAAGAGTTGATCACGGTTGAAGAAGAAGTTGATTTAGCACAACGTATCCGTAGAGGTGATCGTCGAGCATTAGAAAAACTTACGCGAGCTAATTTGCGTTTTGTCGTTTCTGTGGCAAAGCAATACCAAAATCAAGGGCTTAGTTTGCCTGATTTGATTAACGAAGGTAATCTTGGTTTAATTAAAGCAGCTGAAAAGTTTGATGAAACGCGTGGATTTAAATTCATATCGTATGCGGTATGGTGGATTCGGCAATCGATTCTGCAGGCTTTGGCCGAACAATCGAGGATTGTACGTTTACCTTTGAATCAGGTAGGTTCGTTGAACAAAATCAATAAAGCATTCTCCAAATTTGAACAAGAAAACGAACGACGTCCGTCTGCTGAGGAATTAGCCGATAAATTGGATATTCCTGTCGAAAAGATTGCTGAAACGCTTAAAGTGTCAGGTCGTCATATTTCTGTCGATGCGCCTTTTGTTGAAGGAGAAGATAACAGTTTGCTTGATGTACTGATCAATGAAGATGCGCCTCATGCTGATCGCGGCTTAATCAACGAGTCATTGTCTTTGGAAATTGATCGTGCGCTCTCAACGCTGAGTGAGCGTGAAGGTGAGATTATCAAAATGTTTTTTGGCATTGGACGTGCAGAAATGACATTGGAAGAAATTGGTGATGAATTTGGACTGACTCGCGAACGCGTTCGTCAAATTAAAGAAAAAGCTATTCGCCGTTTACGTGCTAACTCACGCAACAAGCTTTTAAAAAGTTTCTTAGGCTGATTTATCTCTATAAAATTTTGTGATGACGGTTTCATTCTATTGAATGAAACCGTTTTTTTTAGCCTAATAAATAAATGGTAAGCGCCATTGTGATCATTCCGCTTAATAAACCTGTTTTTGTCAACGTGTGTTTGCCATAACATTCGGCGGATGGAAGCAATTCAATAAGAGATATATAAACCATTGTGCCTGAAACAGCTCCTAAAACAATGGCTTGCAAAAGCGGTGTCCACGACGGCAATAAAAATATCCATGCCAGAAGTGCTCCAAGCGGAGATGCCATTCCAGTGAGGATGGCAACCAAAAATGCTTTGCCTCGTTTGCCGGTGGCTTGATAAATCGGAGCCGAGATTGAGATGCCAATGGGAATATTATGCAGAATGATTGCGATGACAATTGGAATAGCAAGATTAATATGCGAAATTCCAACAGTAAAAATAGCGATACCTTCAGGAATATTATGCAGCGATACCGCAACGGCAATCATCATTCCTACTCTTTTCAGATGTGATAGTGAAGCTGGATCATTTGTCCCATGTGTGTGTGTGTCTGTTCCGTCGGGTGTGTGCTCATGATGCGGAGCGATCCAATCGAGCAATAACATGATGCTAATCCCTGCAAAAAAGGTGAGCATCATCCAGAGGAATGCATTGCCTGTGTGTGTATTTTCGGTAAACAAAGCCTGGCTTTCGGGAAAAATATCGACAAAAGAGACAAATAATAGAACACCGGCAGCCAATCCTAACGAAAAAGAGAGAAAAGAACGGTTTGAGCGGTGTGTAAAAAAAGTGAGCCAGCTTCCAATACCGGTGGATAATCCGGCAATCAGAGTCAAGGAAAATGCGATGATGATTGAAGACGAAACCATGTATGAGAATGAGTTGATGTCTT
>JAJZHJ010000320.1 GCA_021804525.1 Bacteroidota bacterium
GGATTGCCTGAAGATCATCTAATCCGCTTGAGAGCCATCATGCAGGGTGCTTTTCACGCAGTCATCCTTGTTTCTGACATTGATGAAACAGGGGTGATTAAATGGATAACTGACAAAAAACCTGATGTCATTTTGTTAAGTATAGAGCATGTTGATCTTTGCCGACAAATAAAAGAGGATAATCGCATGAGTGATATCCCCACTGGCTTTCTTATTAACAATGATTGTCCAAAAGACAGTCGCATGAAAGCGCTTGATTCGGGTGCCGATGCTTTTTTCTTCATTCCATGCGACGAAGCTGTTTTTATAGCGCAAATGCGCACCCTACTAAAGCTGAAAGAGAGTAATCTCCAACAAAAAAAACAAAAGAATTATTTGTCCAACCTGTTAGACGAGCAAACGCGTGAGTTTGAGCAGAGTCATGCAGCTACGCATGAATTGATTGATGAATTACACAAAGAGATTGAAGCTCATCAAAAAACAGAGGCAACGCTTAAAAAAAGTGAGTTTTTTTTCAAAGAATCACAACGAGCTGCTGCGATTGGATCTTATACATTCGATTTTGTGAAAGATCAATGGGAGTCGTCCGAAGTGCTGGATGAAATTTTCGGCATCGATGCTCATTATCCTAAAAATGTACAAGGCTGGGAAGGCATCATACACCCCGAGGACAAAAAAAGGATGGATCGCTATTTGAAGGAAGAAGTAGCCGCACAATATCGTCCTTTTAACAATGAATACCGGATTATTCGGCAGTCGGATGGAGAAGTCAGATGGGTACTCGGTTTAGGAAAACTGAATTTTGATGAGAATAGCAACCTCATTTCTATGATCGGTACTATTCAAGACGTGACCGATCGCAAACAAATTGAAGAGGCGCTTAAGGAGAACGAGCTGTTTTTGAACAACATACAGAACACGATACCAATACCTGTTTTTTATAAAGACATACAGGGCAAATATATTGACGTAAATAATGCTTGGGTCTCACTCTTTGGCTATTCTAAAGAACTTTTGAAAGGCAAAACAGTTTTCGATATCTATCCACGAGAATTTGCGGAACAATTCTTTGCAAAAGACAATGAGTTGTTTGACACAGGTGGAACACAGAATTATGAATCGAAATTTATCGATTTTCATGGCGTTGAACATGATTTGCAATTTCACAAGGCTTTATATAAAAATAGACAGGGCGAAATTGCCGGACTTATTGGCGCTGCAGTTGACCTCACCGCTCGAAAACAAGCTGAAGCATTATTGAGATGGAATAAAGAAAGATGGGAAAGTCTGTTCAACAACAGCCCCAGCGCCATTGCTATTTATCAGGTAGTTGACAATGGCAATGATTTTATCTTCACAGGTTACAATGCAACCGCACAAAAAACAGATCACAGAAGCCGTGAGGATGTAGTTGGAAAACATATTAGCGAAGTATTTCCCGGAGTACAAGAAAGTGGGCTTTTAGCTACTTTTAGAAAAGTATGGCTAACCGGAGAAACGGCATTTGTAGATAATACATTTTATAAAGATGACCTCATTGAAGGATGGCGTGAGAACATTATTTACAAATTGAATACCGACGAAATTGTTGCAATATATACAGATACTACCGAACGAGTAAAAGCAGAAATCGCTTTACAGGAGAGTGAAGAGAAGTTCCACAGTCTATTTGAGAACCATGCTGCCGTGAAACTTTTGCTGGATGCCGACACCGGCAGTATTGTAGATGCAAATAAAGCCGCTGTGGAATATTACGGTTGGACGCTTGACGAGTTGAAACAGATGAAGATTCAGCAAATCAATACACATCCTTACGAAGAAGTTAAAACAAGGATGGAAGAAATAAAAACGAAACAACGAGTTCAATTTGAGTCTCATCATCGATTAAAAAATGACACCATACGGGATGTTGAGATTTTTAGCAGTAAGATAGTGTTTGGAGGAAAGAATTATCTGCATTCCATCGTTCAAGACATCACTGAACGAAAACGAGCAGAAGAAGCATTAAAAGAAAGTGACCGCCAGCAAACACTGCTAATCAGTAATTTGCCAGGATTTATTTATCGTTGTGCAAACGACCGTAACTGGACTATGTATTATATCAGCGATGGATGCGAAAGTATCACGGGGTACACGCCGGATGATTTTCTGTATAATAACAAAATCGCATTCAATGATATAATTCACCCTGATTACCAGGAAGCTATTTCTCAAAAATGGGAAACGTTGCTTCGAGAGAGAGGCATATTCAAAGAGGAATATCCCATCATTGCACAAGATGGGCAAACCCGTTGGGTATGGGAACAGGGGCGAGGCGTTTTCAATGACAATGGAGACTTGCTTCATCTCGAAGGATTTATTACCGACATCACCGATCGTAAGGAAGCAGAAAAAGCACTTCGGGTAAATGCAGCCCGTATGAGACGTGCTGAACTGGCTTCCAAATCGGGAAATTGGGAACTTAATCTTGGCACCCAATCAACGATTATTTCGGTAGGTGCTCAAAAAATTTATGGCTTGCAAAAGAAGGAATACGATTTTGCCGAGATAAAACAGTTTCCATTACCCGAATATCGACCCATGTTGAATGCAGTATTAAAAAACTTATTAGAGCATGACACTCCGTATGATGTCGAATTCAAGATAAAAACAGCTGACACCGGCGAAATAAAAGACATTCGATCTATTGCGATATTCGATAAGGAAAAACATAGACTGTTTGGTGTTATTCAGGATATTACCGACCGTAAACTTGCAGAAAAGGCGCTTAAAGATAGTGAAGAGCGACTACGCTTATCAACTGAATTAGGAAATGTTGCAGTCTGGGAATATGATTTTATTTCCAATTCCATGTCCCGATCAAAGAACCACGATCGATTATATGGGTTAGACTGGCAGAATAAATGGGATTTAAATACTTTTCTCAATGCGACTCACCCTGACGATCGCGATTTCTCAAACAGTACGATTCAAAAATCAGCTGCTACAGGCGGTCCCGATAATTACCAGTTTGATTTTCGTGTCGTTTATCCTGACACGACAACACATTGGCTTATGGTCAATGGAAGAATCGTTGAGCGAAATCACGATGGTCAAGGAACTCTGGCACGCGGAACACTGATTGATATTACCAATCGCAAACAAGCGGAAGAAGCACTAATTGAAAGCGAGCAGCGTTATCGAAATCTGGTAGAACAAGCACCGGTTGGCATTGCAATCTATCAAGAAGGAAAATTTGTCTATAGCAATCCGGCAGGCCTGT
>JAJZHJ010000321.1 GCA_021804525.1 Bacteroidota bacterium
AATTAATGAATGGTAAAAAAAACGCGCGAAGACCATCCACAAGTGATGAATGCTGCCGTACGTTTGTATGCAGATGCTGCCAATGCAAAAACAAAACTCGAAAACGGATTTGATTTGACAAATTACGACGAACGTACGTTGTCGTTTGCAAAAGATTATTCAGAAAACATTCTGGCTATTGATGTAAATATCGGGACAGAAGAGATGTTGAATGATACATGGAAGCTATTTTCCCGCTATTTTAAAGTGGAAGAGGTCAATATTAAACAAACGTTGGTTGATAAATATTGGAATCAATAAATTGACAGTAAGCATTTGAAAGTAATGCTGAGACTGATTTGACCAAAGAATTTTTCATGAAACGTGAATCAAAACGGAAGAAGAATAAAATACAGATTGACACTACAAGCAGGCAAAAATCGCTTTCAACATTGAATTTGATATGGCACTAACATTTCAATATAATAAAACGTCGTTGCAAAACCTTGAAAAGCAACTAAAGGTACGTGTTCGCGCGTTACCAACCATCAAAAACAAAGAGAGTGCGTTGCGCATTGAAGTGAAACGTGCAAAGGACGACCTCAAACGATTGACAGAACAGTTTGAACAAAGCATGAAAGCATACGATCAGATGTTGGCGTTATGGGGTGAGTTTAACACAACGTTGCTTAAGGTGGAAGACGTGAAAATAACTATAAAAAAGATTGCTGGAGTACGTATTCCGTTGTTGGAAAAGGTCGAGTTCTCGGTCAAACCTTTTAGCCTTTTCTCGTCACCTATTTGGTTCTCAGACGGGATTACTCAATTGAAAGAATTAGCTCAAATGGGTATTGAACAAGAATTTATGGTTCAAAAATTGGGATTGCTTGAACATGCCCGAAAAAAGACAACACAAAAAGTCAATCTATTTGAAAAGGTTCAAATTCCTGGTTATGACGATGCCATACGAAAAATAAAACGTTTCATGGAGGACGAAGAAAACCTGTCGAAGTCGGCTCAGAAGATCGTGAAATCGCGACAAGAGGCAGAGGCTTAACGATGAAAGAATAAAATGGACGAATGTCATTGTAAAAAATGAATTAGGATATGATAGTAGAAATGGAAAAATACACCTTCTTGGTGTACCACAAGGAATATGCCGCTTTTCTTGAGAGATTGAGAGAGGTTGGTGTTGTGCATGTTGCACAGAAACACGGGGGCATTCCTGATGATGACGTTCTAAGGAATACAATGCAATTGGTTGGCCGATTTAAAACAGTCTTCAAAATACTTGAGAAACGAATTGTTGAAAATCAGCAGTTTGTTGACGTTACATCTACCGATGGAATGAAAAAGCTTGAGGAAATTGAAGGGTATTTACAAGAACAAGAACAGTTGAACCAACAACGGTTATTGCTTGAAAAAGAGATAGAACGCATGACTCCATGGGGTGATTTTAGTTGGGATAGAATACACCAATTGGAGAATCAAGGGATGAAAATTCGGTTTTATGGTTGCCTTTCCAGCAAATTTCAGCCGGAATGGAAGCATAAATACTATGCTTTTGAAATTGCTACTGTTAATTCAATGCTCTATTTCATTACAATAACGCATCAGGGTGAGTCATTTGAATTAGATGCTGATTTATTGAAATTGAACGCTAAAACGGTGGTTCAATTGCAAGAGGAACTTCATTTGCTTAAGGTTAAGTATAAGAAGATAGAAGAACAGATAGACTCTTCTGTAAAGTATCTGGAGGTGCTCAAAGAATCTCAGAAGAAGGTGTTTGAGGCTGTTGACTTGCGTCGTGTTGAATTAAGTTCTACTGCTCAAGCTGATGATACCGTTATGGTACTTCAAGGATATGCACCTGTTGAAGATCAAACTGTGTTGCAAGAACGTTTGCGTCAAGACGGGATTTTCTTTTTAGCTGAAAAACCTCATCACGAAGATCATCGCGTGCCGGTGAAATTGAAGAATAGTAAGTTTATCAAACCATTTGAGTTTATTGGTGGGTTATATGAATTGCCGAATTATCATAAGACAGATTTAACGCCTTATTTTGGCCCATTTTACGCCTTCTTTTTTGGGTTTTGTTTTGCTGATGCTGCTTATGGCATGTTGTTGGCAGGTGTCGGTCTCTATTTTTATAGTCGGGTTCGAAAAGAAGTGCAACAAGTAATGAAGTTATTGATTTATTTGGGTGTTTCTTCGTTTATAATGGGGATAGTTACCGGTAATTTTGGAGGAATCGAGCTGTATAAAATTCAAACGAATTTGGCATGGTATAAAGAAGCAGAAAAATGGATGTTGACGCCTGTAAAACTCTTTTATACTTCCTTGATTGTTGGCGCTATTCAGGTTATTTTTGGACAGTTTGTCAGAGCAATAAGTCGCATGAGAACCGATGGGTTTGTGCATACCATTTCCACTTGGGGTTGGCTCATTGTGGTAATGGGATCGTTGTCAATATTTGGCTTACAAAAAACCGGTATGATCACTCCTATTCAGGCAAAAATACCTTTTTATGTAGTGTTTGCCATTGGTGGATTGTGTATCTTTATTTTGAATCATCCGGGTCACAATATTTTGATCAATATAGGCGAAGGCCTTTGGGATACGTATGAAAAGGCGACTGGCTGGTTAGGCGATGTGCTTTCTTATATTCGTCTGTTTGCTATCAGTGTAGCGGGGGCAGTGTTGGCTATTGTATTCAATAGTCTGGCCATGACAATGAGTGGAACTACGCCGGTAGTAAGCCAAATAGCCATGATCCTCATTTTACTGTTCGGTCATAGTATCAATATTTTTATGGCTATCTTATCGTCCTTTGTTCACCCATTACGTTTAACATTTGTGGAATTTTATAAGAATGCCGGTTTTGTAGGAGGAGGGAAGAGTTATAAACCCTTTGCTCGTTATAAAGAGGAATTCAAAATACTTTAAGTTCAATGGTTGACTTGTTTTGTCAACAAATAGATTATCGAATTATTACCAAATCATTATTAATTACTAAATTATTTTTTTATGGAACCTATTATGTTTGCTTACATTGGAATTGCTTTTTTGGTGGGATTGTCCAGCATAGGGAGCGCTTATGGCACTTCTATAGCCGGTAATGCGGTGATTGGTGCATTGAAGAAAAATCCCGACATTTTTGGGAAAGCAATGGTGCTTACTGCCTTGCCGGGTTCGCAAGGTTTGTTAGGCTTCTTAGGATATTTCTTGATGAGTCCATTTTTGGTTGCTCACATTACCATGTTTCAAGGTATTGCTA
>JAJZHJ010000322.1 GCA_021804525.1 Bacteroidota bacterium
TCATCGCTATTTCTTCAGGTGGGACATCTCTATAAAACATTCAAAAGCAAAGAGATATTTGCCATGGGAAATTATTTTAAATACAACGCGCCGGGAGCTGTTTTTCTCTTACTTGCTTTTATCGGTATTGCAGCCATTCCACCTTCGGGACTGTTTGTGAGTGAATTTTACCTCATTATTGCGTTGATAAAAGCACATGCGTTGATCATTTTAATTCCATTGCTGCTATTACTCACCATTATAATATGGGCTTTTGGCAAAAACATGTTCAAGATTCTATTTGTTCCTCCTATGAACATCGATGTCAACACTATGGAGAAAGCAAACCCGTATGAAACGCTTTCACATTATTTACTACTCGTTCTTGTTGTTTATTTGGGATTTTTCCCGCCAACTACGTTTGTCGCATTAATTCAAGCAACCATCCATACATTACCGATTTGAAATGCATGCCATAACCATTAAAAATTACGAGCGGATTGTCTTCACATCCATTCCAACATTACCTTATGAGCAGTTTGTGCCGGTGATTCTTGAGGAACTGATGGTGAACGATGCATGCCATTGCATAAACTATTTCGGCTATCCTCACGATGGTAAAATTCAACTAATCTGTTGCATTGCCAACGACAACGAGCATAGGATTCATGTAACTTCTACCATGGCAACGCATGGTGCAACATTCCCATCGTTGACCGCTCATCGACTTTCTTTTCATTTTTTTGAAAGGGAAATTCACGAACAATTTGGCATCCAATTTACTGATCATCCATGGTTAAAACCAGTTCGTTACGCATTCAATCGCGCCGATGAACAACAAACGATTGCCAACTATCCATTTTATTCCATTGACAGTGAAGAACTGCATGAAGTTGGCGTTGGCCCTATTCATGCAGGCATCATTGAACCAGGACATTTTCGTTTTCTTTGCAACGGAGAACAAATTCTGCATTTGGAAATTCAATTAGGCTACCAACACAGGGGCATAGAACAACTATTTTTGGATAAAACAACGCTCTTGCAACGAGCTACGTTAGCTGAAAATATTGCCGGCGACACGGTAATTGGTCATACTTCGACGTTCGCCCGTACGTGGGAAAGTTTGTGCGACACAATTGCAACGCCGTCCATTCAATTTGAACGAGCGCTGGCTTTAGAACATGAACGCATTGCCATTCACACAGGCGATTTAAGTGCTATGTGCACCGATTTAGCTTATCAATTGGGAAGCTCTGTTTTTGGGCGATTGCGCACGCCTATTATTAATTATTTTCAAGAATGGACAGGCAATCGTTTTGCGAAAGGATTAATACGACCCGGGAAAACAAACTTTCCGTTAAGCCCATATTTAAACAGAAGATGGCATGAAGTGATAGATGCTTTTGAACCAGACTTTATAGAAATGTACGACACTCTCTCCGACCTGCCGTCAGCACTTTCGCGCATGGAAAAAACCGGTATTGTAAACAGAGAAACGGCTTCAACAATTGGCATGGTAGGGATGGCGGCACGGGCCAGTGGTCTGAAACAAGACATACGAAGTTCCCACCCTGAAGGATGGGCAAATATAACCCATCAGCCTATTATTAAGAAACATGGCGATGTTTTTTCGCGTGTTCAAATCAGAAAAGAAGAAGTGTTGCAATCGATAGGATACATCAAACAAATGCTGGAAGATTTACCAACCATAAACGAGCCAACAATGGACATGCAAAATCCAAAACCAAACTCTTTAGTCATTGGATTGACCGAAGGATGGCGCGGTGAAATTTGTCATTGTGCCATTACCAACGAAACAGGCCATTTACAACTTTACAAAATCAAAGATCCATCAGTGCACAATTGGTTAGCATTGGCACTTTCAGTGCGAAATAACGAAATCTCTGATTTTCCGATTTGCAACAAAAGTTTTGATTTATCCTATTGTGGAAATGACCTCTAATAAATCTGTTTCAATAAAAGCACGAATATGTTGAATAGCTTACGAATCCTTCATCACCAAGGAAAGCAATACATTCCTGACGTCACCATAGCCGAAGCAGCAGGAATTTTCAGAGGAAGACCAATCATTAGCACGGCAAGCGTGGACAGTAATCAATTGATTGCCATTTGCCCAACCCATGCCATTAGCGAAACGCCAATACAGATTGATTTAGGTCGATGCACTTTTTGTGGAGAGTGCGCCATTGCCTTTCCTGACAAGATTCAATTTACCAAAGACTACAAATTATCAACTAACGATCGCAATCGCTTGATTGTGTATGAAGGCATTGACGCTCCCATTACACTCCATGCCAATAAAATTCGGAAAGAAATACAACATCTTTTTCATGGCTCATTGAAATTAAGAGAGGTATCTGCTGGTGGAGACAATAGCTGCGAATGGGAATTGGGTGCATCCAGCAATGTAAATTTCGATATTGGTCGTTTTGGTATTGAGTTTGTTGCTTCACCACGACATGCAGATGGAATTGTGATTACTGGACCGATTACACAAAACATGGCAGAACCATTGAAAAATTGCTACCACGCCGTGCCTAACCCAAAAATCATCGTGTTAGCAGGTATCGACGCTATTAGTGGCGGAATCTTCGAAGGAAGTAAAGCACTAGATCGTTCATTTATTGATCTATATCCAATTGATCTATTTATTCCTGGAAATCCTGTTCATCCACTTACATTCATTAACGGGATAATTCAATTGATAGGCATACATTCTTAATAAAATGCTATTTCGACATTACATTTTCGAGGACAAAAATTAAAAAACAAAAAAATGCGGGTTTCTTCCATCTATCAGAAATTAGAGCATTGTGATAATTTTCAACGGATTAATAAGCATATAAAGATTTTTTTCAACAATAGATAGGTTCATTAATGGTAAAGAATCGTTTAAATGACTACCTTTGCAGTCTCTAAAAACAAGGATTAATTATGGGAAGCGCATCTCTTATCGTACTGTTAATCATTGCAATAGCTTTTGCTGTTGTAGCCGTTTATATCGGCAGAATTTTTGGAACTTCATCGACAAATTCCGTCAAGGGAGAACCCTACGAATGTGGGATTGAAACTAAAGGTGAAACATGGGTGCAGTTCCACATTGGGTACTATTTGTTTGCCCTCTTATTTTTAATATTTGACGTAGAAATTGTTTTCTTATTTCCTTGGGCAACCGTTATTCGCGAATTAGGCGTGGTTGCCTTAGTTGAAATATTCTTTTTTACGTTGTTCCTGTTTTTGGGACTTTTATAT
>JAJZHJ010000323.1 GCA_021804525.1 Bacteroidota bacterium
AATTTGAGGCACACCACGAGGCGCAGCAGGAATTCCATCTAAGTGGAAAACACCGATTTGTTTGTTGTCACGAGCCATCGGACGTTCACCTTGCAACACACGAATCTCTACAGAAGGTTGATTATCGGCAGCCGTACTGAATATTTCCGATTTTTTGGTTGGGATCGTTGTATTGGACTCAATTAGCTTGGTCATTACTCCACCATACGTTTCGATACCCAATGAAAGCGGAGTAACATCGAGCAATAACACGTCCTTCACATCGCCGGCTAACACGGCACCTTGTATGGCAGCTCCCACAGCAACGACTTCGTCAGGATTTACTCCTTTTGAAGGAGCTTTGCCGAAGAATTTTTCAACCAGGGTTTGAATAGCCGGGATACGAGTTGAACCACCAACCAGAATCACTTCGTCAATGTCGGAAATTTTCATTCCGGCATCAGCCAACGCTTTGCGGCATGGCTCCATTGTAGCTTGTATCAATGAATCAGCCAATTGTTCAAATTTGGCACGTGTCAGCGTTTTTACCAAGTGTTTTGGAATCCCGTTTACCGGCATGATATACGGCAAATTAATTTCTGTCGAAGTAGAACTTGACAATTCAATTTTTGCTTTTTCGGCAGCTTCTTTCAAACGTTGCAATGCCATTGGATCTTTACGCAAGTCAATGCCTTCATCGTTCAAAAATTCTTGTGCCAACCAATCAATAATGACGTGGTCAAAGTCGTCACCACCTAAGTGCGTATCGCCATTGGTCGATTTTACTTCAAAAACGCCATCGCCCAATTCAAGAATAGAAATATCAAATGTTCCGCCGCCCAAGTCGAACACGGCAATTTTCATGTCTTTGTGTACCTTATCCAATCCATAAGCTAACGAAGCAGCCGTAGGTTCGTTGACAATACGACGAACATTCAGCCCTGCAATTTCACCGGCTTCTTTCGTAGCCTGACGTTGAGCATCGCTAAAATAAGCAGGGACTGTAATAACCGCGTCAGTGACTTCTTGTCCTAAATAATCTTCTGCCGTTTTCTTCATTTTCTGAAGAATCATGGCTGAAATCTCTTGCGGCGTGTAAAGGCGACCATCAATGTCGACACGCGGTGTATTATTTTCACCATGCGCCACTTTATAGGATACGCGATTAATTTCTTTCGTCACTTGATCGTACGTTTCGCCCATGAAACGCTTGATCGAAAAGATAGTTTTTTGTGAATTTGTGATTGCCTGACGTTTAGCAGGATCTCCCACTTTACGTTCACCTCCGTCGATAAAAGCCACAATAGAAGGCGTTGTACGTTTCCCTTCACTGTTAGCAATTACTACCGGTTCGTTTCCTTCCATTACAGCCACGCATGAGTTGGTGGTTCCTAAGTCGATTCCAATAATTTTTCCCATAGTTTTATATAAATATTGTGAGTGAATATTCGTGTTTTTTGTTCCTTTATAAACGGGAACGTTGATTATTCAACAAAGAATGTGCCAATCTTCACTTCACCCTGCAAAACGTTTTTTTTGGCAGAAGTAACTCTTTCATGCGCCTTATTCCATGAGTAATTATGACAAAAAGTCAGTTTCGGACAAAAAAAATACCTCCACATTGGGAGGCACTTGTTTTGAAATTTTACTTTTCATCATACTTATCAGTGAGGATGCTCCTCGGCTTTGCGTTTTATATCCTGCAAAAGCCATTCTTTAAAGTCCTTATCAGCTACATAATACTGAAATAATGTTTGAGGAGGCAGAATTCTTTTGAATTGTTCGTAATAGGTTTTTGCCAACTGCGCACGCATTAAATCAAAATTAATCATGTTGTCAGTCATCTGTTCATAATTAGCAGTTTTGCCTTTCTCTCCTTTGTTGCGTCTGAAATTTTCACGCGAAGCTTTCATAAGATCCCAGCGTTTTTGCTCATACTCATAATAGACAGGCCAAAACTGCTTAGCTTGTTCAGGAGTCAAATTCAATCGTTGTTGAATGAATGCTACCTTTTTTTGTCGTATTTGATTCAACATTTGCTGATGATTATTCGGCCTTCCCTGGGCTTGTAACCCCGCAAATAATATCAGCATTCCGGTAAAAAGTAAGATCCGTTTCATGTGAGTTTATTTTATTTTACATTAAAGGAACATGGAACTCGCTAACATACTCAACCTCGTGGATGAAAGTCTGTGCAAGTTTGTTTTATGTTATTTTATTCATTTAATCGATAGATCTATAGCTTGCAACCTACTTTACCATAGAACAGAACGATCATTTCGTTGCTTGTGAAGAAGGTGAAGTAGTAGATTGATCCATGCTTGCCAGATAATCGGCAAGGGCAGGTTCATCCACCTGACTAAGCACATAGTTCTCTTCCTCTGTCAAAGGTTGAACAGTAGGCTGAGTTGGAAACATAAAATGAGTACCAATGGCAATTCCCACCACTGCAGCGGCAATTGCAGCCCATGATCGTACTTGCCTATACCATGGAATTGTGACCTGTCGCGTCATCCTTTCCATCTTAGCTTGAAAATCTTGAAAATAATTTTCAGGCACAGTAAATGGATTGCTCTTGTCAAAATAGTTATTTAAGTCCATGATCATATATCTTTAGTCGTTTTTTTGACGGAATAGAAGGTCAAAGGTTTAAACTTCGTGCAACAAAAATTGTTCAATTTTCTTCACAGCATGATGGTAAGACGCTTTTAAGGCACCAACAGAGGTTCCCAGAATTTCTTCCATCTCTTCGTATTTCAAATTGTCGAAATATTTCATATTAAACACCAATCGTTGTTTTTCGGGCAATGTCAAAATCGCTCTTTGAAATTGCAACTGCACTTCGTCGCCCGAAAAATAAGAATCCGCTTCGAGGCCTTGCGATAGGTTGTCCTGTAACTCATCAATCGATACATTAAATTTCTCGCGTTGATTAGACAAAAAAGTTAAGGATTCGTTCACAGCTATGCGAAACAACCAGGTGGAAAGTTTTGATTCGCCACGAAAAGCATCTAATGCAGACCACGCTTTCAAAAAAGTATTTTGGAGAATGTCATTAGTATCATCGTGAGAAAGTACCATTTTACGGATATGCCAATAGATAGGTTGTTGATATTCTTTCACGAGTTGACCGAATGCCCTGCTTCGTCGCTGGGGATTCTTCAAATCGTTCATCAATTTTTCTTCTATCACTTTTTCCATACAATCGCTTTATAAGCAATTTATTTTCGCACAGGATGAAGCCAATCAGTTAGT
>JAJZHJ010000324.1 GCA_021804525.1 Bacteroidota bacterium
CTAGTGTTAGTAATGTCATTGTATGGAAATTGAAATAACTTTTTCAAAAATACAGATCAAGTGAGCTTCCATTCCACTTGATCTGTTCCAAGAAATTAGATTAACTTTGAACTGATTGTCAACGCAACTTGAAATGTACTAATTACTTTATAATCTATTATTTTTGAGATGCATCGATACCTGATTTTACTTGGGTTTGTGTTATTCTTGTTTTCTTGTCACAACAACACATCAAAACACATCTTTGTTATTGGCGTTTCGCAATGCAGCGACGACGCTTGGCGACGTACCATGAATAACGAGATGCTTCGTGAAGCATCTTTTTATCCCAATATCCGTCTTGACATAAAAACGGCTTACGACAACAACAATAAACAAATAAGCGACATACAGGATTTCATCAATGAAAAAGTCGATGCCCTCATTGTTTCCCCTAACGAAGCAGAACCCATCACTCCCATCGTAGGAAAAGCCTATAAAGCAGGAATTCCGGTCATCATGGTCGATCGCAAGATTGCTTCCAATCAATATACAGCTTTTGTAGGTGCAGATAATTTTCAAATTGGCAAAGATGTAGGTAATTATGCCATCAATCTGCTTAAAGGAAAAGGAAATATCGTTGAAATAAGAGGACTGCAAGGATCAACGCCTGCAACCGAACGCCATAATGGATTTATCAGTGCCATTTCAAAATACCCTGACATCCACATTGTTTTTTCGAGCGATGGAAAATGGTTGCGCGTAACGGCCAAACAGGAAATGCAAAGCGCATTGCAGCATCATTCAACCATCAATCTGGTATTTGCTCACAATGACGAAATGGCCATTGGTGCCTATCAAGCTGCTCTCGCTGTACATCGCAACAAAGGCATCACATTTCTGGGGATCGATGCATTAGCCGGTGCAGGAGGAGGCATTGAACAAGTACTCAATGGTGCTTTGACAGCTACCTTTATCTATCCCACAGGTGGAGAAAAAGCCATTCAAACAGCGGTTGCCATCTTGAATCATCAACCTTTTCAACGTGAAAACATTCTCTATACAGCTGCCGTAGATAAATCCAATGCACGTATCATTAAATTACAAACCGATCAGATAAACGATCACCAGAAAAAGATTGTTCAATTAAACGGCTTGCTAAATAAGAACCTAGCACAATTTGCCACCCAAAGGAACATACTATACGGTTCGCTAATGATCTTGTTGTTAACCATTGGGTTGTTGCTTGTATCCGTTATGGCTTATCGCTCGAAAAACAGGTTGAATAAAAAATTAGAGCAAAAGAATAAAGCCATTGAGCTACAAAAGGAGACGCTTTCCGTGCAGCATGAACAATTGTTAGCCCTATCGAAAAACTTGCAGGAAGCCACACAGGCAAAACTCACTTTCTTTACAAACATATCGCATGAGTTCCGCACACCGTTGACATTGCTCACCGGCCCTATTGACACACTGCTTTCGTCGTCAAACCTGAAAAGCGATGAACAACGACTACTCCTATTGATGCGTAAAAATGCTAATATTCTATTGAGTCTTATCAGTCAGCTCATTGATTTCCGCAAATATGAAAATGGAAAGCTACCCGTAAATTTTACGCTAAGTGATTTGAAACTGTTTTTGAAAGAAGAATCTGTTTCGTTCAAAGAACTGGCAAAACGAAAGCACATTCATTTTCATGTAAAGACATCCGATGACACATTCACCATTTGGATGGATATGGAGAAATTGGAGAAGATCTACTTCAACCTTCTTTCCAACGCCTTCAAATACACCCTTGAAAATGGACATATTGACGTAACGCTAACAAAAAAAAGCATGAACGGCGAAGCATTTGCCGTACTTTCGGTATCAGACGACGGGAAAGGCATTCCAAAAGAAGCGTTGAAAAACATCTTTGAACGATTTTATAAAGTCGATCCATTTGCTGCGGGATCAGGCATCGGATTAGCGTTTACTAAAGCGTTAGTTGAGTTGCATCACGGGACAATAGAAATAGAAAGTGAAATGGGAAATGGGACAAAGTTCACTGTTTATCTTCCTTTTCAGCAAAAAGAGATTCCGACCGCGAGCGCTATTACTGAAAACACGGTAACACACACTCCTTTATTACAAATAGTCGACACGGAAGATGCTGAGATAGAAGATTTGCCGAAAGAAGCTTATCAAACCACCGAGAAGCCGATCATACTGTTGGTGGAAGACAACACCGATGTTCGCACTTACATCAAAACCATCTTGCAAACCGACTACACCATACTTGAAGCAGCGAATGGAGAAAATGGATTATCGAAAGCCATGAAATATGTGCCGGAACTCATCGTTAGTGATGTGATGATGGATGGCATGAATGGATTTGAGCTTTGCCGTCAGGTAAAAGAGACGCTTTCCACCAGCCATATCCCCGTCATGTTGCTCACGGCATGTTCGCTCGATGAAGAAAAGGCAACGGGGTTTGAAAGCGGCGCCGATGCTTACATACAGAAGCCATTCAATGAACGTTTGTTCACCATCCGCATTCGCAAGTTGATTGAAAACAGGAAAAGACTCAAAGAACTTTTTCGCGAAAATCAAGCTTTCGGAGAAATCAAAGCCTCGGTATCGGACATCGACAAAGATTTTATCACCCAATTCCACAAATTCATTGAGGAGAATATCGCCAATAGCGAACTCAATGTGGATGATATGGGGAAAAAACTGGGACTGTCACGCGTGCAGTTGTACCGCAAACTGAAATCACTTACCAATTATGCCCCAAACGAGTTGGTGCGCATCATTCGCCTGCGAACAGCAGCAAACCTCCTCGAAACAACCGATCAAAATGTTTCTGAAATAGCTTATGCCACGGGGTTTACCTCTCCCTCCTACTTTACCAAATGTTTTCGCGACTATTTCAACGAAAGCCCCAGCGACTATGGACGAAACGCCCAATCAAAAACAGAAAAAGAGGAATAGACAAATTAATGGCTGCGTTTCCTAGCATTCGACACATACATTTTTTATCCATGTTAGTTTGACCTCACCCCTGCCCTCTCCAGGGAGAGGGTGAAATAGGGCAACGTGTTGTGCTGGTAACCTTTCCAGTTTGTAACTGCTATATTTAGTAGCTCCTTTGCACAAAAGCTGTATTTCAATAGTTTGACCTCACCCCTGCCCTCTCCAGGGAGAGGGTGAAATAGGGCAATGTGTTGTGCTGGAAATACTAATCATATCTTACCTGT
>JAJZHJ010000325.1 GCA_021804525.1 Bacteroidota bacterium
TGTTATCAAGTGATGCTTTTATCTTTGAAACAACCATCTCGGGAAGTGAGAGGACTCAGAATATTTATTCATCTTCTTAATCATGCCAATCATTTAATCAAATAAATCACAGTGCAGACGTTTCTTTCTAGGCCAAGTCTCGCTTAGACTTGAAGTTGTAATCTGAAAAATTTGCGCTAATAGAGAGTATTACATACCTTCGTGATTGCTCCCTTTTTTTATGCTCTTGGGCGTCAATTTGTTGTCATGGGGATTTCATATTTCTATTTATTAGTGTCATTTTGATAGTTAATACTCTCTGAAATGTTATATACAGAATCGCAATGTTCAGACATTATTAAGTAAAGAGTTTTACTGTCTGATTCGCCATGGCTTGATTTAATTCTATATTTTACCTCAGCGCACTTACATTCACGACCGTTAACTTCACGAGAAAGTTTTCTATCAATATATCCCCAGTCCATTGTTTCTCCGGCATTGAGTTTACCTTGCACATAATTCGTGGCAGCTAATCTAATTTTCCACTGATCGCTTCCCGGCATCAACGTACAAGACGTAATACTAATGGTTGCTAAAGCAATCAGAAATACTGTTTTCTTTTTCATAAGACATTTTTTGTTATAAGTTTTAATGCAAATGTAGTGTGAAAAGCATCCTTAAACCTACTAAATCCTCAAGAAAAAAGTCTAAATCGCTCTTTTCAATAAATTAATTATCAGGATGTTATAAAACAAAAGTCTAAATAGGTCAATTGCTTGTCTAAATCTGTCATAATTCACAAATAAAAAGATAATCGGATTGTTCGGAACGAAGGGATAGAGAGAAAAATACAAAACAAAAAATGAATCTGTGAAGGACTTGGAGCTAAAAATGAAACAATGAGAAAGGTTCATTCTAAGCCTATATAGCAATAAATGATTACGCACAAACATTGAGGCTTAAAACCACATTGTTTGTGCGTAATGCAACAAGTTTGGTTATTTGTTTTAAAGATATTATTTTAGAAAGTAATTAATGCGTATTTGCATCACTTCAAATTCGTCTTAAATCATTAAGAAAAACAACTATATCTTGCTTTTCATTGGCGTTAATTTTCTTTCTGATGGAAGTTTTTCTTACATAAATAGTGGCATCCGATTGTTGCGTCAAAATTCCTATTTCCTTCGTTGAGAAGTTTGCACACAACAGACAGCAGATATTAATTTCCTTAGTAGTCATTACTGCTCCGAATTTTTCTTTTAAATAAGTATAGAAGTTATCATAAAGGGAATCTATGATCGGATAAATTTCAGTCCATGACAGTAACTCATTCATCGATATTTTTCCTTCACTTATGGCAGCAATGCGCTTCAACATTGCCTGATTTTGATTGGTAGGAGTACTTGCCATGAGTTTGAATATACCAAGCTGCTTTATTAATATTTGTTTGAAAAATGAGTTATTGGGGACTTGTGTCGTTTCGGCTTTTGAAACATTGGCGGTTTCTTCAACAAGACGAGTAAGAACGTCCTTACGTTCTTCAACTTCAGCTAAATGAACGTAGTGATTGTGTATGTAAATATAAATGCCGATGCCAATTAATATTATTACTAAAATTAAGCTAACCAGGTACCACCATAATCTATTTCGTTCCAAGTGCAATTGATAGTTTATTGTCTGCAATTGCTGTTTGTCTTCCAATTGTTTTATATTTAACTTATTCCGCTTCAACATATCATTTGTAATTGAATCGAGATATCTGCTGAAAGGTGCCACTGATACCATTTTTCCTGAATTATAGTCAATCAGATATTTCAACATTTCCAAAGAACCTTTTCGTGCAAAGTCTTTATAACCTTTCTCTTGAAGTTTCTTCTCACTTTCTGTGGCATTGTTGAGACAAATACGAGCCAAATCAAGCTTGTGCAGATTAAGATAATTCTCTGCCATACTCATTTGTATAGCCGACAAACTACCTATTTCAGGGTTTAGTTTTTTTATTTGGTACAATAACTCATTACTTTCAATATATTTGTGGTCACCCGAAAGACTTCCCGAATAGTTTCTCATATACTCACAAGCGGTAGCTGTGTCGCCCAAATTAAGTACCATATCGATACTCTTCTTGTAATACTCTTCGTATGAATGATTCCCTGATAGGGACAAGTATAGTCCCAAGGTGTACAAAAGGTGTGAATATTGGGTTGAATCATTTTTGTCTGAAAGTTTCAATATTTCCTTAATTGTAACAACCGCATTTTTGTAGTCTCTTTTGCTATTGAAATATTCAGCTTTGGCATTAAGAAAGTTTATCATCTTAGTTGTGTCTTTCCACAATTCAGCCTTTTTGTAACCGCTATCAAGAGTAGCTATAACTTCGTTACTTTTATTTGTCCAATAGAAGTAGGATGCCATAAGTAAGTAACTGTCAACTATTTTTGTTTTATCTCCATTCTTCCTGTAATAATCCACAGCTTCAGGCAGTAGCGATTCTTCTGCAAGCGATTCTCCCAACACTTGAAGACTTTTTGCTTTGTTCCAAACAAAGTGCATCTCTTCATCGTGCGAAAAATTATTGTCCAAACCAATTGAATCCAAAAGTCGCAGGGCTATATAGGGTTTTTCTCTTAATAGTGTATCTGTAGCATAAAGAATTTTTTCATTGCTTTCCTTTACGCAACCTGTTATAGTTATAACTAATATAATAATTATTAATATGAATTTGACATTGATTAATGATGTTGTTAGTTGGCTTGTTTTTTTCATACGTGAATAATTTTTTTAAAGGTCGTATGGAACTCGCATGTCAACAATTCTCATACTCTTGGGTGTAAGTAAATTACATGCTCGTTTCATATACTTATATTCAGTTGTAAGATTATTATCTTTTTAAAATACTCCCAATCAGTTGGACAGATTTCGCAGCAAGTTAAGATAGTTTTTTTATTGCTTTGCTTAGCGCAAGTTTGAGCAAAGCGGAAACTTGTGACGGTAACCTTTGTAGTTTGTAACTGCTATATTTAGTAGTTCCTTTGTACAAAAGCAATACTTCAATAGTTTGACCTCACCCTTGCCCTCTCCAGGGAGAGGGTGTAATAGGGCAACGTGTTATGATGGTAATACTTATCATATCTTGCCTGTTATCAAGCAATGCTTTTATCTTTGAAACAACCATCTCGGGAAGTGAGAGGACTCAGAATATTTATTCATCTTCTTAATCATGCCAATCATTTAATC
>JAJZHJ010000326.1 GCA_021804525.1 Bacteroidota bacterium
AAAAAAAACACTCGTCTGGAAACGCAAAGGTGAGATTATTCAACTAAAGAACGATCCAATTCTTTGTCTAAAAGTTCCAATGTTTTCACAATGGGATCTATATCTTCTCGATATTTGTCACGTTCGCATGTCACTGCAAAATGGTAAGCTGCCATCACTAAAACGGTCTCATAAGGCAAATTGGGGTGCCGCTTCTGATAAGAGTCGATTTGTTCTTTCAATGCTTTTGCTGCATCACGGTATAAAATCTCCTCATCCCTCCGTATGTTTAATGGAAAGCGATGCCCCGCAACCTGAATGGTTATTTGAAATATTGCCTCTTCCATTTGCTTTATTGATTCAGCAAATCAATACATTTATCTATTTCCCGCACCAAGTGTGAAATTCGACGATGAGCGACTTCTCGATCTGCCGTGTTCCCCGAAAGTATCTGCGCCATTTTAAGATCTTCATAATCAGAACGAAGCTCCAAAATAGTTTTGTGTGCCTGCATCACTTCTTCCCTTTTCTGTTGCAATTCTGCTTCCAGCTTATGATTCTTGTCCTTTTCTTGAGCATAGAGTTGCAACAGCTTTCGTAGCTTTTTTTCAAAGCTATCTACCAGAAGTTGATGTCGATTTGTCATCTTGATATAAAAACGTTGTCAAAGATAGCATGAAATTGTCAATGGACAATGTTTTACACCTATTTTTTAGCAAAATGATTCGGAAACAACGGAAAATGGATGTCTCCCGTTAAAACAAGAGCAAGAGCTCCTCTGTTTGAAAAACAGAAAACAGCTCTTGCTCAAGTAAGGGAGAAGGACAGTGATTTATTTTGTCACAAAACGGAAATGTGAACCAAAGCGTTCAAAAGCAGCCTGTTCCAGTACTTCACGATGATCTGGGTGTGCTACTGTAATCATCAATTTGGCACGTTCTTGCAATGTTTTTCCATATAAATTGACTGCTCCATATTCAGTAACAAACCAATGCATATGGTTACGGGTAGTGACAACACCAGCACCTGGACTTAACACAGAGGCAATTTTGCTTACTCCTTTGTTGGTCACGGAAGGCATTGCTATGATGGCTTTCCCTCCTTTTGAGCGAGAAGCACCATACACAAAATCAATTTGCCCGCCAACGCCTGAAAAGAATTTCGTGCCTAACGAATCGGCGCACACCTGACCAGTCAAATCAACTTGTAAGGCGGAGTTAATTGCTGTTGTTTTAGGATTTTGCGCAATCAAAAAAGGGTCATTGGTGTAGCCAACATCCATCATGAGCACCTGTGGATTGTTATGTATAAAATCGTAAACCGCTTGCGAACCCATTAAAAATGTTGAAACCATTTTCCCTTTATCAATGCCTTTATTAGCGCCATTAATCACACCTCGTTCCACCAAAGGAAGCACTCCGTCTGCAAACATTTCGGTGTGAATACCCAAATCTTTGTGATTACCCAATTGTGCAAGTACAGCATTTGGAATAGCTCCAATACCCATTTGTAAACAAGCACCGTCTTCAATAAGTTCAGCACAATGCATACCGATAGCTGTCTCTACTTCACTCGGAGCGCTAAAATGGCTTTTCTCAAGTGGCGTATTATCTTCCACGAAAATATCGATTAAGTTCAATGGGATCATGGCTTGACCAAATGCGCGCGGTACATTTTTGTTCACTACGGCAATTACATGATCGGCTGTTTCTACTGCTGCTAATGTGGCATCGACAGATGTGCCAAGCGAAACAAATCCATGTTCGTCAGGGGGACAAACCTGAATCATGGCCACGTTGCAGTGAAGATAACCGTCGCGGTACAACCGTTGTGTTTCGCTCAGAAATACAGGAATATAATCAGACAATCCAGCTTGAACTGAAGCACGCACATTACTTCCAACAAAAAAAGCATCGTGTTGAAAAATGCCTTCATATTTTGCATCTGTGTAAGGTGCTGGACCTTCAGTGTGTAAATGATGGATATGAACATCTTTCAACTCACCTGCATCCCCACGCGCGCACATTGCTCGCACCAAGCATTGGGGTACACTGGCAACACTGCTTAAATGAACATGATCTCCCGATTTGATAACTTTGACGGCTTCTTCCGGCGTAACAGCATGATAGGTTTTGATCGACATGAACGTAATTTTTTGTTTAGTATTTTGAAATAGAATGAGTTAGTGCACAACGAAAAATATGCTTAATCCTAAATTTTTCGACGTCAAAGTTAGCACGAAAGATACATACAATTAGTCACGATAACATCTTTTTGCATATTTTTTTCTCTATTTCAAGCCACAACAAAAGACCGAAGCAAAGCAATCTCTTCAGCCCAACGAGTTTCATCGGGAGTCTCCAAAATAATAGGAATATCATCAAACCTAACATCAGCCATAAAGCGCCGAAAAAAATCAAGCCCCAAAAATCCATCGCCAATATTGGCGTGACGATCAACATGGGTGCTGAATTCTTTTTTAGAATCATTTAAATGAATAGCTTTCAAGTAAGAGAACCCGACTATTCGTTCGAAGGCATCCCACGTTTCATTGTAGCCTTGTTCAGAACGGAGATCATATCCGGCTGTGAAAGCGTGGCAGGTGTCCACACAAACGCCAACCCGTGACTTATCATTCACTTGGGCAATGATGTCTGCAAGGTGCTGAAAATTGAATCCGACATTACTTCCTTGCCCTGCAGTATTTTCAATCACAGCAATTACTCCAGAAGTTTTTGATAATGCCTCGTTAATGGATTCAGCGACCAAAGACAAGCAGCGCTCCATAGAAATCAGATTTAAATGTGAACCTGGGTGGAAGTTCAGTAATTTCAGCCCCAATAATTCGCAACGGTGCATTTCATCTAAAAAAGCAGCACGCGATTTTAGCAAAGCTTCATGATCAGGATGACCAAGATTAATCAAATAGCTGTCGTGAGGCAGAATTTTATCTTTGGCAAAACCATGTTGATTACAATTCTCTGTGAACTGACTAATGCTTTTGTCAGTCAGAGGATTACTCATCCATTGGCGTTGGTTTTTGGTAAACAATGCAAAGGCATTTGCCCCAATTGATGCCGCGTTGACAGGTGCGTTTTCCACGCCGCCTGATGCACTGACATGTGCTCCTATAAATTTCATATGTGTGATTTATTTAACAATTAGACTGTATTGAACATAGCTCCTACGTCGTTTGACATAAGAGCAGCAAGTAATCATCCTCTATGTCAAA
>JAJZHJ010000011.1 GCA_021804525.1 Bacteroidota bacterium
CACCTGCAACCAAACGGTATTTTTTCGTGCTAAATCTGTGATAGTGCGATGTAATCCATCCGTTTTGATAGATGTAAATCCATTTCCGGTAGAATCTCCATCGATGAAACGAAAAGAATAAAAAGCAGATGCATTTACTTTTCCTTTTTTTAAAGTGATACCCATCCCCCGCATATAATTGTATTCATCGGTGGACGAGCATTTGCGAATGCCTGCATTTTGTGGTAAAACATTGATTACATCATTGGATTTGCTATAAGTCATTTCTGGATGAATGACAAGTCCTTGTCCAAAATTAGCACGAAAATTACCTATTACGAGCGATTTAATGATCCCTATGTCGATAAGCTGAAAATAGGCAGAATAATAATCAAATCCTTTATTATAGGCACCCCAAAATTGTTCACCAGCATCTTTTTCTGCAGTCAGTCCAATATCAATTTTATCACGATAGTGAAATGAATAACGCATGGAAAAATAATTGGGATCGCCAACATATTTTTTATTTGTTGCCAATGCCAGTGAATCGTTAGTAGAAGGAGCATATCCTGCTTTTTGTTCCAAGGTTCGATCGGCTCGCCATAAAAATTCGTGTTTCCCTTTTTTTAAAATGGTTGCTATTGATGGCAATCTTTGTGGAGCAGCATTAATGGTTCCTAATGTGACAAAAGGCAATATATTTCGGATAACAAATTCATCAAACCCATCTACCAATTGCAATTCATACAACGATCGCATCGGTTTGTTGCGATAAAGATAATAAAGCAGACTTTCAATTTGCTGATCAGAAAGAAATTGTAATTTTTGCAACTCTTCTTTTGTTGTGTTGTTTAATTTGATTGGATTTTGCGAAAAATAATTCAAATCATCTTCAAGCGTGGTAAAATCAATATCGGTTTCACTGTTTGCCTCCATGTCCTCGTAAATGCGTGCAATGACTTCTGCTGTACTGTTTGCTTTACTCTGTCCATAGGCAGAAAACACAAATTGAAATAAAAAGCCACTTATCAACGTGATTGATTGAAGGATACGATTGAGATTCTTCATATATCTATTTTTCAGGCTAAAAAACGTATTGCAACCCACCAATCGAAGTGATTCCAAGAACGGGATGTCGTTCAAAATTTACGTTGACACGAAACTGATTCATCTTCACCCCTGCACCTAAGGTGGGAATAAAGGGAGATCCATAACCCCCTAAACGCATTGTTAGCATATCAACAGGTTGATATTCAAAACCAAAAGCCCACTGAATATTTGAATCAATCTCCTTCGTCAATTGGGTGAGACATACAAAATCTTTTGAAAACCGATAACTTGTCCCAATAGTAAAAACAGAAGGAATATTTTTTGTTACAAATTGATAATGAATATTTTGTCTTGTTGGATTAAATGCAGAAAAACCAATATAAAAATTTGGAGACACCTCCGATAATAGTCCTATTTGGACTAAAATAGCTCCTTTATTAACCGGTTCACGCGAAAATGAGGTGCTATAATAATTGAACTGAATACCTAATGTTAATAATTTGTCAAATGTATGTGCTAGCGCTAGGCCAGCTAACATTTCAGAATAAGTGGAAAAGCCAAAATGAGAGATAGCAATGCCTATTTTTATAGGGTTAATTGGAAATTGAATAGAAGCAGCCTCTGTTGATAACTCACTAACAGCGAACCGATTTTCAACTAACATGGCTATTTTTGTTTCGGTAATCTCTTCCAATACTGCTGGATTGTGAAAAGGAATCCAGTCGCCTTCGCGTGCTACTGAGGCATTACCTGCCGCATATGACTCTGGTATGATCACATTAGACTGTGCCTGAATGTGTGACAGAAAAAAATTGAATCCCAACAGAATAATACATTTTTTCATCATGTCTTATTGTTATAACTCACATTTAATTTTATGCGTATTATTTCCCGTTATTGACAGTTTACATAAATATAAAAGTACATTGTGCAAATATAAATAATATAAATTACATACGATGCATTTCATCAAAATAAATTATCATTTTTTCCCTTTTGAGAAAAAGAGAATAGAGAAGTCAGCGACTAAAAGAGATAAAATTGAAGAAATCAAGTCCTAAAAAATACTTTTTGTTGGCAATAATAAGAGCCATTTGCGAAGCTATATTGAAACTAGAACTAGCAATTTAAGAATAAACTCTAACTATCAAATTGATTATCAATAGAGAACAAATATATTATTGATTCCATTATATATTTTCGGTAAAAGTTTGTCATAACGCAAAAAAGCACTATCTTTGTATCACAAAATCGCGGAGTAGAGCAGTTGGTAGCTCGTCAGGCTCATAACCTGGAGGCCGATGGTTCGAGTCCATCCTCCGCAACTCTAAACAGAAAAGGTTGTTTCATTTGAAACAACCTTTTCTGTTTTTCCTTTCCCCACAACAATGTCATCTGATCCAAAACTTTTCCTTCAGAATTTGCATATCGTTACTTACCTTTAAATCCAGTATCTTGGCGTAATGCTGGGTTGTCTTGAGGTTTTTATGTCCGAGCATTTTAGAGACGCTTTCGATTGGGACACCATTGGAAAGTGTAACCGTTGTAGCAAACGTATGCCGTGCAATGTGAAAGGTCAATTCTTTATTGATTCCGCATAAATCGGCTATTTCTTTGAGATAACCATTCATTTTCTGATTGCTCAAAACAGGCAAAAGCTTTCCTTGGATAGCAACTTGTGGATGATCCCGGTATTTTTCCAAGATTGCAGAGGCAATGGGTAATATAGGGATATTAGACCGCGTATCGGTTTTTGTCCTATTAATAAATATCCATCGTTCCCCATCAATTCCAATGCCGATGTTTCTGGTAGATAGCTTTTTTACATCCGCATACGCCAATCCGGTAAAACAACTGAACAGGAAAATATCTTTGACCTGATTCAATCTCTCCATGGAAAATTCTTTATTCAGCATGATTTCAATTTCTTCCATAGATAAAAATGCACGTTCAACTTCAACCATTTTACTTTTGTAGTTGATAAACGGATTTTTTTGAATCCATCCATTAGCCAAACAGATGCGAATAATCTTACCAAAATTCTTGATATACTTTGAGGTTGTATTCTGACAGCATTTGCAAACTGATTTGAGGTAGAATTCGTAACTGGTTATGAATTCGTGATCAATCTTCCGTATGTCTATATCGGATATTTTGTACTTCCATTGAAGATAATCAACAGTATGTTTTAATGAAGTTACATATCGAATATGTGTAGCGGGAGCGTAATCCTTTCCAATCAAGGCTTTAACCTCATCATTATGCTGTTTAAAGATCGCTACTAACAAGTGTTTGCGTTTTTCTATCCCTAATATTTTATTACGCATATTTTCAGCATTAACCTCCTCATCTTCGCGGATAAGTTGTTGCTGGTATTCATACATTTTGGCCTTTAGTGTGTCAAGATAAGTATTAACAGCTTTGGCTTCTGCACTGGTTCCTTTTATACGGTTGCCTTCAACCGACCATTTGTCGGGAGAGGTGTACCGCTTTGTTGACAATTCGATACGTTCGCTGTCAACAGTAACTCTGATGTAAATGGGGACTAACCCATCAGTTGTAGTTTTTGCTCTCTTTGCATAAAAGAGAATGGAAAGTTTTGCATTCATTTGTGGTAACCTTTTAGAGTGTTCAAAAATACTTTTTTCTTGTCTTCAATACAAGATGTTCAATTATTGAACTGCTTGATTATAAGTTATTTTTGA
The DNA here is from genome assembly GCA_021804525.1 of Bacteroidota bacterium. GTDB lineage: Bacteria > Bacteroidota > Bacteroidia > Bacteroidales > Paludibacteraceae > Microbacter. The sequence continues at coordinate 3,735 of JAJZHJ010000011.1, forward strand.
GCAAATTCGGTTACCCGGAGTTTTCCAATCTTTGGGTATCCGAAAGTATCTCCTAAAGATTGATTCTTATTGAATATTTTGACTATATCCAACAATAAAAAAGCTCGCAAATGGTTGATTTTGCGAGCTTTTATTATATTTTGAAATTGTATTTGCGGAGAGAAAGGGATTCGAACCCCTGGTACCTTGCGGTACAACGGTTTTCAAGACCGCCGCAATCGACCACTCTGCCATCTCTCCAAAAGTGCATGCAAAGATAACGTTCTTTTCTGAATCTTCCAAGCAGTGTTGATCGAAAACACAGACATTATTGCGACGTCACTTCGTGCGTCTCTATACTTTCGACTAAGAACATATTTTGCATTCTTGCTGCATCTTTGTTAATCTCTGTCAATGAAGCATCTGTAAATGTCATATCGAAAAAAACAGTATCTTTGTGATAGAAAAAAAGCAATGACAGAAACTAAAGATGATCATTTGACAAGACTGCCTATGCAGCACCCTTGCTCACTTTCGAAGGCAGAACGTTTAACCGGAGAGAAAAATGTACAGCATTTGTTTGTAGAAGGCAAATCGTTGATTGTTTTTCCATTGCGCGTTGTTTTCCTGCCAAATTATACCCAAACCGTGCCTATTAGAGTGCTTTTTAGCGTGCCCAAACGTCGATTTAAAAGAGCAAATAAGCGTAATCTGTTGAGGAGACGCATAAAAGAGGCTTACCGTTTAAACAAACAGCTGTTGCACGAGTCATCAATACAGTCAACATTTGCACAAATGATTGCCTTTACGTACATTGCAAATGAACTTTTACCGTTTTCGCTGATCGAAAAAAAGATGCAAGAAGCGTTACGCATATTACAAGAAACATGGGCGAAAAATGCTGTATGAACTGATTTCTATTTTTTATTTTCCGACATTGAAACAACTACTTGACTTTTTATTGCAAGGGATGAAATATATTTTATCGTGGCTTCTACTTCTGCCAATTTATTTTTATCGCTATGTTATCTCCCCCATCAAGCCACCAACCTGTCGCTATACTCCGACCTGCTCGCAATATGCTGTGGAAGCAATACAAAAACATGGACCTTTTAAAGGTCTTGTTTTGGCAATAAAACGTGTATTGAGATGTCATCCATGGGGTGGCCATGGCTATGATCCGGTGCCTTAAGGTGATATAAGGAACGCAATGGAGTATGCAAACATCCCTGGTTATTGTCTTTAATCATCTCATAAACAAACAATTCGTATTTATTATGAAAGGGATTATTCATTTTTAACCACATGAAAGGATATGTTATTAGGAAGGACGATACTTTTGCTATGAGACTAAACAGTTAAATGTGTTATAGATTATTTCATTGATAATCACAAGAATACATGATTTAAGACTGTTTATGCAACCGTGAAATGTTAAAACCAAAGCGACAATAAAAGAATCTCCACATAAACATTTATTTACAAGTATGAATCCAACAGTTGATATTAGAGAGCTTAATGAGCGCATTGAAAAGCAAAGTGCGTTTGTAGACACCTTGACAATGGGTATGAATCAAGTCATCGTAGGTCAAAAACACTTAGTAGAATCCTTGTTAATCGGTTTGCTTTCCGATGGTCATATCTTATTGGAAGGAGTGCCTGGTTTGGCAAAAACATTAGCCATTAAAACATTGGCTAAATTGGTTGATGCAAATTATAGTCGTATCCAGTTTACTCCTGATTTGTTACCAGCCGATGTAATTGGAACAATGATTTACAGTCAAAAAAAGGAAGAATTTGCTATCAAAAAAGGGCCTATCTTTTCGCATTTTATTTTAGCAGATGAAATTAACCGAGCTCCGGCAAAAGTACAAAGCGCCTTGCTCGAAGCCATGCAGGAACGACAAGTCACCATTGGAGATCATACATTTAAACTTGAAGAACCGTTTTTGGTGTTGGCAACCGAAAACCCAATTGAGCAAGAAGGAACTTATCCATTGCCTGAAGCTCAAGTTGACCGGTTTATGCTAAAGGTAATCATCACCTATCCAAAAAAAGAAGAAGAAAAATCCATTATCCGGCTCAACATGTTAGAATCATTGCCTGAAGTGAAGCCACTTATTAAGCCGGAAGAAATTGTTGCTGCGCGCAATGTGGTGCGTGAAGTATACGTTGACGAAAAAATCGAACGTTATATTGTTGACATTGTTTTTGCTACACGCTTTCCTGATGAATATGGCATTAAAAACCTCACCAATATGATTGCCTATGGTGGATCGCCTCGTGCTTCCATCAGCCTTGCCATGGCTTCGAAAGCATACGCTTTTATTAAACGCAGAGGCTATGTCATTCCTGAAGATGTTCGTGCGGTTTGTTATGACGTATTGCGACATCGTATCGGTTTAAGCTACGAAGCAGAAGCTAACAATCTCACTTCGGAAGAAATCATTAGTGAAGTATTAAATGCTGTCGAAGTACCGTAATTTATTTTCCGGTGATAGGTAAGTTCAGAATAGACATAGATGAAGATATTTTTGCACTCGAATTTACTGTTCGGTTGATGATTGCAATTTTTTATAGCAAAGCAGAATGGAAACAACGGATTTATTAAAGCGGGTACGTCAAATAGAAATTAAAACGCGCGGCTTGTCCAACAACATCTTTGCCGGCGAATATCACTCTGCATTTAAAGGCAGGGGAATGACTTTTTCTGAAGTACGTGAATATCAATATGGTGACGACATCAGGAGTATCGACTGGAATGTAACGGCTCGTTTCAATCACCCGTTTGTCAAGATCTTTGAAGAAGAACGCGAGTTGACAGTCATGTTATTAGTGGATGTTTCCGGCAGTCGTGATTTTGGCACAATGTCGCAAACTAAGAAAAACATGATCACTGAAATTGCTGCCACCATTGCGTTTTCAGCCATTCAAAATAAGGATAAGATTGGTGTCATCTTTTTTTCGGATAAGATTGAAAAGTTTATCCCTCCACAAAAAGGGAAAAAACACACGTTGTACATCATTCGAGAACTCATAAATTTTGAACCGGAAAACAGCAATACAGATATTGCTCATGTGTTAGAATATTTTACCAATGCGATCAAACGCCGTTGTATTGCATTTTTAATCTCCGATTTTATAGATGGTAGTTTCGAACGTGCCATTTCATTAGCAAATCGAAAACATGATTTGGTAGCCTTGCAGGTGTATGATCCGCGGGAGACAGAACTCCCTGATATTGGCTTGATGAAGGTAAAAGATGCTGAGACAGGGGAACGATTGTGGGTGGATACCTCTGATCGCCGTTTGCGAATGGCTTACCACAATTGGTGGGGTGAAAATCAGATTATGTTGCAGCAGGTACTAGCAAAAAGCCATGTTGATTTCGTTTCTATTAGTACCGACCAAGATTATGTCAAATCATTGATGCGTCTTTTCAAACTACGTAGTTAACTCATTCTATTTTTTATTGTCTCGCCGAGTAATGCTTGAAATATGAGAACCATTCGTCATATATTTCTTTTTATCATTGCAATTTTAATTGCTCAAGATGCTTTCTCTCAGGAAGTGACTGTAAAATCGTCTATCGATTCAACGTTGATTTTGATTGGAAAACAATCTCATTTAACGTTTGAAGTCGCACAACCTAAGAATGCCATTGTGCACTTGCCGTTGATTGCTGACACGTTGGTCAATGGAGTTGATGTTGTAGCTCGTACAAAACCCGATACCACTGATCTTGGGCATGGACGTATTCAGGTTCGACAGATATATACTATCACTTCGTTTGATACAGCGTTGTACTATATTCCACCGTACGATTTTATCAATGGCAGTGATACGATCAAATCAACACCCATGTCATTGAAGGTACTCACTTATTCTATTGACACAACCCGACAATCAATTTATGATATAAAACCCATCGTTTCACCTCCTTTCGATTGGATGGCTTTTTGGAAAATGGCATTGATCATTGCATTGATTCTTATAATCCTAGTACTAATCGCTTATTATATTTGGAAGCATGTGCTTAAAAAACCAATCCCGTTTATCAAAGCCACAGAACGAATTTTAACGCCCTATGAAGCTGCATTAGAAGCACTAAATACTATCAGTCACAAGAAAATTTGGCAACAAGGACGCGAGAAAGAATATTTTACACAGTTAACTGATGTGTTGAGAAAATATATTGAAGGACGCTTTAATATTCAAGCACTTGAAATGACATCGTCAGACCTTTTAGATGAAACCAAATACTTTAAGAGTGAATATCCTGCCGCCTACGATAGTCTCAAAAAAGTATTACAAGTGAGTGATTTAGTGAAATTTGCAAAATGGAGACCAACTCCAGAAGAGAATGATTTAAGTTTGAATCTTTGCTATTTATTTGTCAATCAAACAAAAGAAGAAGAAGAGATTTCCTCTGTCAACACACAAACAATTCCTTCTGACAAACAGAATGAAAAAAATGACGTATCAGACAAATTGGTTTAATTTGAAATAAAGAAATTACTATGGTTTTTAGAAATCCCGGATTCTTGTTTTTATTACTGGTACTTCTTCCAATGATTGCCGGTTATATATGGAAATTAGGCCAATCGGATGCTAGTTTACAAATTTCATCTACACGATATTTTGCCGGTTTCGCCAAAACAAGACGCTTATATTTACGGCATGTACCGTTTGTGTTACGTCTTTTGACGGTTATCATGTTGATTATTGTTATTGCACGCCCACAGATTGCAAATGCAGTTTCTGACCGATCGACGGAAGGGATTGACATAATGTTAGCTATTGACGTATCCGGCTCAATGTTGGCGAAAGACTTAACACCAAATCGGATTGAGGCAGCTAAAAGTGTAGCGGCTGAGTTTATCAATAGCCGTCCAAACGATAACATCGGATTGGTTATTTTTGCTAGTCAAGCCTTCACTCAAAGTCCCTTGACCACAAATCATGCCGCACTACTCAATCTACTTAAAACCGTTAATTTTGGAGAAGTTGATGACGGCACAGCTATTGGTGTGGGATTAGCTACTGCAATCAATCGTCTAAAAGATAGCCATGCAAAATCGAAAGTGATCATCTTATTGACTGATGGATCTAATAATACTGGCGATATAGCTCCATTGACAGCAGCTGAAATTGCTAAAACATACGGAATTCGGGTTTATACCATTGGTGTAGGATCGAGAGGAATGGCTCCCATGCCGGTGCAAACACCTTTTGGGTTGCAATATCAAAACATGCAGGTTGATATTGACGAAGGTACTTTACAACAAATTGCCAACATGACACATGGACAATATTTCAGAGCTACGGATACTGAAAAGTTACATGAAATTTACCATGATATTGATCAATTGGAAAAGAATAAGATGCATGTAAAAGAATATTTCCGGAACACGGATGATTATACGATTTTTGCATTACTTGCACTGTTGTTTTTGGCAAGTGAATTAATTTTGCGTTATACTGTTTTGCGAAAGATTCCGTAAGGAAATTGTCCTGTTTTTGCACAAACTTTTTGTCACTAAAAATACTGGAGAAAATGTTTCAATTTGCACAGCCTAATTATCTGTATTTATTGCTGTTAGTTCCAATCATTTTTTTGCTGTTTGTTTACAGCAGAATCGTGAAACGAAAAAATATTGCTCGATTTGGAAATCCTGAGTTGGTGAAAACATTGATGCCAAATTACTCTTCATCGCGCCCGGTAGTCAAGTTCTATCTGCTTCTCACTGCTTTGACGTTTGTCATCTTGTCGTTGGCTCGCCCACAGTTTGGAATGAGTACTGAAACGGTTAAGCGACATGGAATTGAAGTGATGATTGCAATGGATGTTTCCAACTCGATGATGGCTACCGATGTATCACCTAATCGCTTAGAATTGTCCAAGCAGCTTTTGTCGTCACTTTCCGATCGATTGTCACAGGATAAAATTGGGATTGTTGTTTTTGCCGGCGAAGCAGTTACTCAACTCCCTATAACGGCAGATAATGTTGCGGCAAAAATGTTTTTATCCAATATCAATCCCAATTTGGTTCCAGTGCAAGGTACGGCTATTGGATCAGCTATTGATGTATCTATTCAGGACTTAACATCCACTTCAAAAGCAGGGAAAGCTATTATATTACTTACTGATGGTGAGAATTTTGAAGACAATGCCGTAGCTGCCGCAAAATTGGCTGTAAAAAAAGGAATTATGGTTGACGTTATCGGAGTAGGAACACCGCAAGGATCTCCCATTCCAATTGCCGGCACAATGAGTTATATGAAAGATGAACAAGGTAACGTTGTTGTAACACATCTCAATGAAGAGATGTGTAAAGAGATTGCTGCAGCCGGAAAAGGAATTTATGTGCGTGCTGATAATACCAACACCGCTTTAAATGCAGTAACGAATAGTTTGCATCAATTAGCCACAGCACCCATCGAAAGCCAAATTTACTCGACCAATGACGAACAATTTGCTAATTTAGCATGGTTGGCTTTCTTCTTGTTAGTGATCGATATGATTATTATGGAACGCAAAAATAAGTGGATCAATCAGTTCAAATGGTTTTAAACAATATGAAACGAGCATGTTCTAAGAACGGTAATAAAGACATAAACAGTAGCATGCACGTTCTTTTGCCGCTACAAAAAAAGATGTCTGAGATTAAACCAACAAATTATTTACGGATGAAATCTTTCTGTATTTTGTTAGGATGTATGGTTTCTTTTTTACCTGTGATGGCACAAAAAGGAAATAACGATGTGCGAAAAGGAAATAAATTGTACAACACGCTAAACTACGATGCTGCAGCGATATTGTATAAGGAGGCGCTTAAAAAAAATCAGAAATCGTTTGATGCTGCTTATGATTTGGGGAATGCTCTTTATCGTCAAAAAAACTATAAAGAAGCGATGAGTGCATATCAAAAAGCATTACCACTTACACAAGACAAAATTCAACTTGCACATGATTTTCATAATGTTGGAAACGCTCTGATGAATCAGAAACAATATGAAGATGCACTAAAAGCTTACCGCTCAGCGTTGTTGGCTAATCCAAACGATGACGAAACCCGTTTTAACTATGCTTATGCAGCCGAGATGTTGAAACATCAACAAAACAAGGACAAACAGAATAAAAACCAACAAAATAAACAGAACAAACAAGATCAGAAAAATCAGCAAAATAAACAGAATCAAAACGGTAACAACAAAAATAATCAGAACAAAAACAAGCAAAATCAAGATCAGCAACAACCTCAAGGAGGTGGAATGTCGAAGCAGAATGCAGATCAAATTCTAAATGCAATCCAACAAGAGGAAAATCAGGTGCAAGATAAAATAAACCAACAACGGGTTCAAATGCACGAACAAAACCCGGCAAAAGATTGGTAGTATATGATATATAAAGAAAGGAAACATAACGATATGAGAAAAGCAGGATTAATAGCCATCGCCCTCATGGCGCTCGGATGGAGTCATCTCTTTGCTGATAATGTTGTATTCAGAGCTAAAGCGCCTTCTACAGTCGTGATGGGTACAGCCTTTCAATTGGTTTACTCCATCAATACATTGGCAGATCCAAATGAATTGCGGACTCCATCGATTGCTGGATTCGACGTTGTGGCTGGTCCCTTTACTACACGTTCCGAACAAAACATCAATGGACAATACAGTAGTTCCATGACCTTTACCTTAATGTTGATGCCTAAAAAGGTAGGAACTTTTTCTATTCCACCCGGATCTATCACGGTGAATCGTCAGCGATATACATCCAATGGATTGTCAATTAAAGTGTTACCACCTGATAAAAATGCACCAAAACAGGCTCAAGTCGGAGGAATAAGCGCTCATGGTGGCTCATCATTTCAAGCAGCTACAAATCAGGATGTGTTTATTCGTGCCAATGTTTCCAAAACAAGGGTTTATGAGCAAGAAGCCTTTTTGGTGACTTACAAGCTTTACTCTATCCCCGATATTGTAGGTTTTGAAGATGTTAAATTTCCTGATTTTAAGAACTTTGTGATGCAGCAAATTGATTTATCTAATGATCGGCAAACTCAGTTAGAAAATTACAATGGGCGTAATTATACAACAGCCGTTATATACCAGGTGTTGTTATTCCCTCAACGTTCCGGCATCATAAATATTGATCGGGCTGCCTGCACAGCGATTATTCGTTTGCGTAATCAACAAAAAGTGCGTAGTATTTTTGATGATTTTTTTGATACATACCAAGATGTAAAAAAGATTTTGGTTGCGCCGCCTATTCGTATTGATGTGGAACCATTGCCTTTACAAGGAAAGCCGGCTTCATTTTCAGGCGCAGTTGGCAATTTTCAGCTTAACTCGTCATTGTCGAAAACTATTGTGAAAACCAATGAAGCTGTTACACTAGAAATTACATTGTCTGGAACCGGCAATCTGAAATTGATAAATAATTTACCTGTCGTTTTTCCTCACGATTTTGACACATACGAGCCTAAAGTAGATAACAATTATCGTACCACACAAAACGGTATTACAGGTACCAAAACCATTGATTATTTGGCTATTCCCCGTCAAGCAGGAGATTTTACTATTGCTCCAGTATCTTTTTCTTATTTTGATGTGTCAACACATACATATAAAACCCTTTCGACACCCGAATACAAGATTCATGTTGATCAAGGAGCTGTCAGCAACAATTCAGTGGTAAATAATATGCCTCAAAAAGAGAATATTAAACTATTGAATCAGGATATTCGCTATATTGATACTAATAATTTTAATGTCTCAAAACGCCAATCATTTTTAATTGAATCAAATGCGTTTTGGCTTGTTTATTTAATTGCTTTTTTAATTGCTGTTTCACTATTCTTGATATTCCGCAAACAAGCTCGCGATAATGCCAATATAGCTTTGACACGTACTAAAAAAGCAAACAAAATGGCGCTAAAACGGCTGAAGATGGCATCACTATATCTTAAAGACAACGATAAAGAACGCTTTTATGAAGAGGTGCTCAAAGCAATTTGGGGATACATGAGTGATAAGCTAAGTATTCCTATGGCTGACTTAACGAAACAAATGATGGATTTGACTTTGAGAGAACGCAAAGTGGAAGAAGATCTCATCCAACGACTAATGGAATTACTGAACACATGTGAGTATGCCCAGTACGCGCCTGCTGCGAATAACAAAGCAATGGATCAAATATTTGATGAGACTGTTTCCACCATCGAACTGCTCGAAAATCATATTAAATAATTATCCAAATGAAAACAATGAAACGGAATCAATTTTTTTGGATATTCTTTT
>JAJZHJ010000327.1 GCA_021804525.1 Bacteroidota bacterium
CAACATGCCTTTGTTCATATATTTCCAGTTGATGGTTAATAAATTAACACCAAATTATCCCATATTCTTATTTCAAATCGAGTACATCTCTTAAATTTTTATCATACCTTTACGAGGTGTATAATCTGGTTTTTAAGTTGCTTATTTTCAGCGAGTATTCTTGCAATTTGATAAGGTGTACTACGATATTAAGGATTTATTGGAGATGACGTTAACCTTTTAACTATATAGGAGGAAAAATATGGAGCAGAATAAACCTTTTGTGATTACAATCAGCCGTCAATTGGGGAGTGGAGGCGCGTACATAGGACAGCAATTAGCGAAAAAGCTGAATATATATTATGCTGACAATGAAATTATTAATAAAGCAGCAGCGCAACTTTCCATATTGAAAGAGAATGTAGCATCGCGTGATGAAAAACTGCAATCGGTGTGGAAATCTTTTTTGCAGTTTAGTGCTTTGTCATCTGATATATATGTACCTCATGAACTGATGGAGCCAACTGCCCTTGAGTTGTTTAATACAGAAACAGAGATCATAAAACACATCGCAAAAGAACATTCAGCTGTTATTATTGGTCGCTGCGGGTTCCACATCCTTCGGGAATATTCCAATCGTGTTAGTATATTCTTACATGGAGATATAGATTTTCGAAGTGATAGGATTAAAACGCTGTTTAATGTTTCAGAAACAATTGCCAGGGAAATGATTGCCAAAAGCGATAAAGAGAGAGCACTTTACATCAATACATTTACCAATAAAAAATGGACAGATGCCAGAAATTATGATCTGTCGCTCAATACCGGCAAAATTGGTGTCGATAAATGCGTAGAACTTATCTTAAGCTACATGGGATTAATGGATGGCAAAGAATAGCATCTTACCTTTTGTTTGAAATGGACGGGACATACATTTATATGCCTTGTCTTATGATCCAATTGAATGAGCATGATGCAAAAGTGAAAGTTCCTAGCAACCCACATGAATCATGTAAATTTAAAGGCAAGAAACGATTTGTCATTTCACCTTAAAGGCATCAAATCCTTCGCCGTAAACCCCTATGACAGATCCTTGTGAAACGAATGCTTCGGGATCGATAGCTTTCACTAAGCGAAAGATGGCAACCGACTGACTTTTGCGTGCAATGACCATAATCACTTTCATTGATTCGTGCGAGTACCATCCTTCTCCATTCAAGATGGTGACTCCTCGATGAATTTCAGAATTGATTTGATCGGCAATTTTGTCATATTCTTTTGAAATGATAAAGAATTGTACCGATTGGCGAACTCCATTGATCATGGTATCGACTGTGATGGAATAGACGGCCATTGTGACCAGTCCATATACCACTTTCTCGATGCTGCCAAAAATCAAATAAGAAGAAGAAATAATCAATACATCGCAGTACACCATGGCGCGGCCTAAAGTGATGTTTCGATATTTATGCAGCATCTTCACGATGATGTCGGTACCACCAGAACTGCCGTTGGAAATAAAGACAAGCCCAATGCCAGCTCCCGAAAGGATTCCTCCCAAAACACATGCCATAAAGGATTCATTTGCACCAATAAAAGTGCCTTTCGGAACGATGGGAATAAAGGTAAATAACAGGGTTAACACTCCAACGCCAAAGATGGTGCGAAGGCTAAACGTGATGCCGATGGAACGGATGGAAATAATCAATAACACCGTGTTGATGGCAAAGTATGAAATGGAAATCGGCGTGCCAAAGGCGTAATAAAGTAGCGCGCTGATACCGGTCGCGCCGCCGCCCGTGATTTGGTTAGGCAATAGCAAGCCTTTCCATGCAAAGGCATAAATGGCTAATCCAAGCACAATCAATAGATGGTCGCGTATGGTTTTGGGCGTGGGCTGTAGTTTTTTTGCATTGTCAGGAATCCGAATGCCTTTAATGAAGGGACGTTTCATGTAAAATGTGATGTTGTGAAATTCTGTTTCAGATGAATACGAATGAGGTATAGCGCTGCGTCTTCAACGGTAATCTCCAAAATAATTGCTACTTTTGTTCGATCAATAGAGCGTTTGTCGCCATATTTATTGTGCTGCAAAGATACAACAATTAAAAGTGTAAATCATGTCATTATCCATTCATCACCTGACTAAATATTATGGCAAACAGGCTGCTTTAGCGGATGTCTCTTTCAACCTGCACGAAGGAGAAATTGCAGGATTTTTAGGCCCGAATGGAGCAGGAAAATCGACATTGATGAAGATTGCAACAGGTTATTTGGCCGCCAACGATGGGTATGTGGAAGTGAACGGGCAACGTGTGGATGAAATGAATGTTGAAGTGCGTCGAATGATTGGGTACTTACCCGAACACAACCCGCTTTATCCTGATTTGTATGTCAAAGAATATCTTCGTTTTGTAGCAGGTATGTATCATCTTGGGCGTCAGACAAAATTGAGAGTTGACGAGATGATCGAGCGAACGGGCTTGACACACGAATATAAAAAACGGATTGGAGAATTGTCTAAAGGGTATCGACAACGTGTCGGTTTGGCACAAGCGTTGATTCATAATCCTAACGTATTGATTTTAGATGAGCCGACTACCGGACTTGATCCTAATCAACTTGAAGAAATTCGTCAACTGATTCGCGAAATAGGAGAGGAGAAAACTGTTTTGTTTTCAACGCACATTATGCAAGAGGTGAAAGCACTTTGCCAACGGGTGATTATCATACATCAGGGTCGTATTGTGGCGGATGAAACCGAACAAGGAATTCTGAAATCGGTTCACAAAGAGCATTATGTAGTCTCAATTGAGTTTGATCGTCCTGTAGATGAAAACTCTTTACGCAAAATAGCAGATGTGATTCATGTTCAAACCATCTCTCCCGCTCTTTTCCACGTGGAGAGCATGGTCGATGTACGTGCAGCATTGTTTCGTTTCGCGGTGGACGAAGGATGCATCATCTTGACATTAAAGCAACAAGAACGTAGCATGGAAGAGGTGTTCAAGGAGTTGACACTGAAAGGTTAACTGTTAAAGTAATTAAGGCAGAAGGAATTAAGACACGTAACTATCTGTTTCTAAAATAAGTATGCTAAAAAAGCAATCAAAAACTTGGGTAAGACAGGGTTGCCGATTTTTTAATGCGGCAGTATGTTGCTTTTTTTTATTCTCATGCGGAAGTTTCATGAA
>JAJZHJ010000328.1 GCA_021804525.1 Bacteroidota bacterium
TCTACGTATACCAACGCAGGTTCGTTCTTAACCTGGTTTATTGCGATTGGAAAGTGAAATGTCTAAATACGCAATCTATAATCCCGCTCTTTCATCTCCAATTCCGGTAAGCGGGTGGATGGATACTGATTTTATTTCGTATCCAACAATGCCGCCAGCAGATACGTTGCTACTTTTGACCGACGCGGAATGGGCGGCTACTAGGACTGATTTGAACGGGTGGGCAGTTGATTTGTCAACGTCACCCGCTTCGCTCGTTGCCTACATTCCAGTAATTACGATAAGCGCCGCGCAGCAAGCTTTGAATAACATGTACAACGGCGTCAATATTACATCCACGAGTACTCCATCCCTGAACGGTATGTATGCGTGCGACGACGCAGCACAAGCCAAATTCGATAGAGTCAGTCATTTTGTAGTCGTCAACGGGAGATTTCCTGGATCTTCGAGTGAGATGGTATGGCCGTTGTTTAACCAGACCAGCACTGTTGTATTTACTGATATTTCAAAGTTCCAGGAGGTAGCAACCGCTGTCGCCGACTACGTTGCCGATCTTTACGCGGTTGCGATTACGAACGTAATTCCTCCAAATTCAAAAACGATCCCCTGATGATTACCTTGGGAAGCGGACGGTTTAGCGGTAAAACAGTGACTAATTTGCCAGTCATTGCCGCTAAACACATGATCGTTGGAACTGACAAGGAACGAATCGCCGTTCTAATATCAGGAAACAACGATGATGACTTTTGCATCAAAAGAGCTTCTGATGCCAGCAATCATCATTCCAGGAACGTTTTGGTACTGACTGATGGAAGAGTGATCCAATTTGGGTCAATATACAACAAGTGTCTAACATCCGTCTCTGATATTGATCGAACCATATCAAAACACGTTGTAATTGAGATCGTAAACTCCGGTGAGGTTTACAACACTGGTTCAAACTGGATCAACATTACCGGAAAGACGGTCAGGAACCGTATGGTTCAAAAATACTACGATATGGGTTACGAGAGATTCTATCGGGCGCAGAACCTTGCGCTCGAAGAGATTTTCAAACTGCTTAACGGATTTGGAATAAAAGAGGATCCGGGTCTGTGGGCAACTCCAGACATTTACAAGAATTGGCACAGGTTCTTTCCGCCTTCCAACTTTAGCTGACAGTACATTGAGTACAGCATTTGCCAATCTTCGGGCAAATCGGCTGGCTCCGGCAACGATTGTCGCATAATCTCAATGTTCTTTCGCGAGCTATCCATCAGGAAAAACTTTGCTGATTTCGTTACCAATTTGCTGCCAATTTCCAGGTTCCACATATAGCTGTACAGTGATTTCCACTCGTTTTCTCGGGAGCCGTCCCAAATCAATCGCATAAGCGTCCTCATGCCGCTCTTGCGATTTGTTGGCATTGAATACATAATAACAGCAAACATGCCAACTGCTGTCTCGTTGACAGCCATTTCAATCCATTTGTTCATGCTTGTCAGCTTTGGGCTGGCAATAGGTTTTTTGTTCAAATAGTCAAGAAGCGGCCCTACATTAAGGGCCGCTTTTGCGTGAAGCAGTCTGTTTCCTCCCCATTTCGCATCCAAAACGACAAAATCGTCTTTGGCGGATCCGAAAACAACGGTTGTTCCGACAATGTTGGCCGGGTTTGTCGTGAACATTACGTCGCTGCCGTTGTGTACATTATACGATATGGTGTACCCTTCTAAATAGGATTTCAAAACGATAGGGCTTGTCCACAGACACGCAAACGCTTTATTTGTCGTCATCTTTTTCCGGCTCTGTTTCGTTCGGCTTTGGCGTAACATCGGGCTTGCCGGTATCAGGCTTTTCCGGGTTAAAAACCGTTCCCTGCACCGCGTCGCCAATGATTGTGTATTTGCGTTCAATCTCTCTCATATCTCATGTGTCCTTGCTTGGTTTAGCTGCATTGCATCCAGGATGTTCTTTAAGGCCCACGCGCTTTTGTCCAAATCAGCGATTACCAGATCGGCGTAATCGATAAGGTTTGTCATCTTGTCGAGTGTTTTGATCGCGGGTGACAAAATCTCGTTGGTTGCCATTTTGCGGGCCGATACCGTTGTATATTCCTTGATTGAGGCGTTTGTTGACAATCTAGCGGACAACGCCTCAATGTGGGATTTAAGCAAGCCCCGAACCTTGAAGGTTTCCATTTTGATTTCGACGACACGGGATCGAAAGGCTTGGGTTTGTAGGACGGAATCGACGTAGTTATCCTGGAAATCGCCCATCAATTCCTTTCTTTTGATGTGCCGTGTCATTCGGGTCGAGTGCATTGTCTGTATGCTGTTGTAATTCTCGGGAAAATTGATTGCATACATTCCCTTGCGCAGCATGACGAAAAGCTGCTGTACCTTTTCGTCTGCTAATGCCGACTCTCGAAATGTTTTTCGTGAAGGAGGGCGCTTGACCATGAGTTTCCAATGTCCGTAATTATGATCTTGTCATTCCTGATGGTATTCATCTTCTTTGTGCTCTTCCACGCCACCATGTTTGACATGACTCGTGACTGACACCCGTGCAATATCAGTATGGCAAAGTCGCATACTCCCTCCCAATTATTTGCAATGAATGTGCAGTTTTCATTGGATACAATCGGCTTCATGTTGACATTATGTATCTCGTGAAGCTTAACCAGAACGACAGTGCTCTTTTTAGATATGAACCGCCACGTGACGGGATAAAACTCCATTACGTTCAAGGAACTGATCATATCGACGACGGAAGGTGTCTTTTGCAAGGTTTTGACGTAATCCATTTACACCACCATTTTTGCCACGAAATAGTCGATGCGCTCTTCATCTGTCGTAGAGAAAATAGCCTTGTTTTCGTACAGCCGGATTGATACGTTATCTTCCAGCCTGGAAACAATATCATTCAGCGATTTGGGATCGAGGCTGATCTCACATTTTCCGCTGCCGCCGTTGATTTCCGAAGCATCGGATAGGTTGCCGTAATCGCTACTTGTGGATACGGTGAAAGATTTGTTGTTTCCTGCAAGCCTAATGGCATCGCCGCTCTTTATGATTTTCATGGGCGGCATTTTCTTTTTGAAATCGTCGGCCCGTATCATGCCTTGCCACGCATGATTGGATTTGTTGAGAAGAAAAGATGCCATGTTGGAAAATGACATTGAGACCTCCATC
>JAJZHJ010000329.1 GCA_021804525.1 Bacteroidota bacterium
AATTGAACTTTGGACATCGTTTTGGTAAGCGTTCTTACATAAACATGTCCTTTTGCTTCATACCGAAACAAAGCAGAAGCCGTCTCATCAACCCGATGAAACAGCCTCTTGTTTATTCTTATTTCGGAAAGCAGATTGTCTGTTTATTTTGCTTTTCCTTGATTGGCTACTTTTTCCATCTCTTTTTTCAATGTCTCTTCATCGGCTAAGAAATAACTGCGGATCGGGTGTAAATTGTCATCCAATTCATATACCAACGGAATACCGGTCGGGATATTAAACTTGAGAATCTCCGCTTCCGTCTTGTTATCCAGATATTTCACGAAAGCGCGCAAACTATTGCCATGAGCAGCCACCAGAATCGTTTTTCCTGTTTTTAGTTCGGTACTGATCTCATTTTTCCACAGAGGAATAACCCGTTCAACAGTATCCTGCAACGATT
Organism: Bacteroidota bacterium; assembly: GCA_021804525.1. Classification (GTDB taxonomy): domain Bacteria; phylum Bacteroidota; class Bacteroidia; order Bacteroidales; family Paludibacteraceae; genus Microbacter. Next base: position 443 of record JAJZHJ010000329.1, read on the forward strand.
CCCCCAACATATAATGCAGTTGATCGACATCCTGATATCGAGCTTCTTTTCGTTGCTCGGCCACCTCTTCAGGCTCTAACATCGGAGGACGCACATCATACGCCCTTCGCCAGAGCAATACTTGTTCTTCACCATATTTTGCTGCCGTTTCGGCTTTGTTCAATCCTTGTAGCTTACCATAATGCTTTTCGTTCAACCGCCAGGAGTTGATCACCGGCAACCACATCTGATCAAGTTCCTCAAGAGATATCCACAAAGTTTTGATGGCACGTTTCAGCACGGAAGTATAAGCCAGATCAAAAACAAAACCTGCTTTTTTCATGGCTTGTCCGGCTTGAATGGCTTCGCTAATGCCTTTATCACTCAATGGAACATCCGTCCATCCTGTGAAACGATTCTCTTTGTTATATTGGCTTTCGCCATGCCGAAGTAATACTAATGTCTTCATCTTTAATTCATTTTTATTGAAACAATCTCTCTATAAAAGTTATGTTCATTGTTTTGGCTGAAGCCGTAATGTGCAATTATTTTTTTGAATGAGCTAAAGCCCAATCCTATTCATAAATCGCCTAACAGCGTTCTAACTTCCTTTATTTCTTAACGTCTTCTTTCCTATTCATCTCCATCCGGTCCCGAAAGAATGGAATAGCGAGGTGCCGGCATATCCGTCCCTTTGATAGATCGCCATACAATTTCACTAAAGATACGATCGGGAACACGGTCAGCATGAGTCAAATCGAAATGTGCCATCATGGCTTGTCCATACGCTCCGTTCTGATTCTTTGTATTCAGGTCGATCAGGGGTTTCTCCACTGTATAAGGCGTTAAATCAGGTTTCATCGTAAATGATTGGAACATGGGGGTTGCCGCTGCATCGTACTGACTCATCGGAGGCAATCCGAGAATCAGTTCCATGGTGCGAATCATCCCTGCCGTTGTGTAAAGCGTATTGTCCACGGCATTGCGTTTTACATACGGGCTGACGACCAACCCTTCGGTACGATGCGCATCCACATGATCTGCCCCATCTTGTGAATCATCTTCAATAATAAAAATAGCTGACTCTTTCCAGATTGGACTATGCGAAATGCGATCGACCAACAATCCCACGGCGTAATCGTTTTGTGCCACCATTGCCTGAGGTGTCAAAGCTCCTTTTCGTGTGCCCGAAGTATGATCGTTCGGTAATCGGATGATATTGAAACTGGGCACTGTTCCTTTTGCCAACAAAGCCGTGAAATCACGGTTCCATTCATTGTAACGTTCCAAGTCCGAATAATTCAAATCCCATCCCCGATACATTGGATCAAAATGACCAAATAAGGCTTTCTCGCGGACGGTATTGGGTTTTGACACATCGGGATTACTGTCGACAAACTCGCCGTAATCGCGAAACGTGACACCATGACGCAAACAGAGATTCCATAAATAACCCGCCGAAGGCGAAGCAGTAGGTTGTCCCCCTTCAAATTCATAAGGAGCTCCTCTGCCTGCATAATTTGACGGCCAGCTTTTTTCCACGTAGTCGGTACTGTAAGCTGCCGTCGACCAGTTATGCCCCTGAGCACTTATCTCTGCATTGGTAAACAAATTATCGAGCAACACAAACTGAGAAGCAATGTTATGAATGTTAGGGGTGATCTTTTTACCAAAGAGCACCAGATTTGGATCGCCGTTACCTTCTTTCATATCGCCAAACACCTGATCATAGGTACGGTTTTCCTTGATCACGTAAAACACATATTTAATCGGTGACTTCCCTCCTACTCTATCGGGTATCGGATTGTCGGTAACACCGGCTGCGATTTTCATATCACGCGGTTTATAGGGAATGTTAGCATAGACTGCTTTGGTGTAAGCCTCCAATTGCTTGTTGTCGGGAAAATGAATAAACGAAAGTGTTCCGTTAAGCATGGTGCCGATGTACTGATGATCGGCATTGGGGAACGAACGGTTACCTTTTCCATTGAGAACTAACACTGTTCCGTCTTTCAGCATCAATACTTTCGTGGGGTACCAACCCACCGGAATGAAACCAACCGGTTTAGCGCCCTCTTCCGACGGTTGAATAACGGTTAATGAATTATTATCGGCATTGGCAGCCAGCACATACTTTTCGTCGGGTGACAAGCAAACAGCATCGGGCGTAGAACCTTCAGGAGAGTCGGGATAAAGCGATGTGGAAATATTCGCCATCACATGACGGGTTTTCAAATTGATCATGGTGACACTGTTATCGTTGGCATTGGCCACATAAGCTGTGCCATCATTCTTTGTCAAAGCAATATCGGTCGGATGGTTGCCTGTGGGGAAGGAAGCTATTTTTTCATTCCCGTTATACAATTCCACTTTATGCGAACTCCACAACGAAACAAGCAACGAACCATTGTTGAGATATTTACACGAATATGGCATTCCGTCCAAATGAACAGTTTCTGTTTTTTTACTATCTAAATGATAATAACGCAACGTGCTATCGCCTCTGCCAACTGCTGCCAGAACACGGTGATGTACATCGAGTCCGGCAATCCATACCATCTTTTTCGGATAAGGTGCCGCAAAAGAAAGCGTATCCGAAGGGAACAACATGCCGTTTTTCAAATCGAAGGTATAAACGCAGTTCTGATTACCGCCCGAAACGAATAACGTGTTGCCACGAAATGCAATGCCAAGCCAACTATCCTTCAGGACAATGGACTGCACCACTTTTTGTTGTTTCAAATCC
>JAJZHJ010000330.1 GCA_021804525.1 Bacteroidota bacterium
AACTTCTTTTGCGCAAGGGGTCGGTTTTTGTTATTGGGGAGCCGAGTTTATCGCTTTTAAAGGTCCGACAGCTACTAATGGTTCTGATTGGGAGAATCAGGCATTCTATGATTTTACGAATAAGGCCTTACCTGTGTTTAATGTATTCAGCAATAAATGAGCTGTTTTTATACCTATTTAATATCCAATTCAATTTTCTATGAAAGCAATCAAAATCTCTCTTTTTGTTGTCGTTGCTGCCATGATCGCAGCATGCGCTACAAAGCCGGTAGTACAAAATCCTGATGTATGGGATCGTAACGCGGTGATGTACGAAGTGAATGTGCGTCAATATACTGTGCCCGGAACTTTTAATGCGTTTGCAGAATATCTGCCTCAATTGAAAAAATTGGGAGTTAATGTTCTTTGGTTTATGCCCATCAATCCAATTTCTAAAAAAGACCGGAAAGGAACGCTGGGCAGTTATTATGCCGTTCAAAATTACAAAGCCGTTAATCCTGAATTTGGCACTGCTGATGACTTTAAAAAATTAGTAGCAGAAGCACATAAGATGGGATTTAAGGTTATTCTTGATTGGGTGGCTAACCATACCGGACGCGACAATGTATGGATTGCGCAACATCCTGATTGGTATGTAAAAGATAGTACAGGAAAACCTTTAGCACCAAATGGATGGTCGGATGTGGCTCAGTTAAACTATAAAAACAAGGATTTGCGGGCTGCTATGATCGATGCGATGCTCTATTGGGTGAAAGATTTCGATGTGGATGGATTTCGTTGTGATTATGCGGTAGGTGTTCCACTTGATTTCTGGCTTGAAGCCCGCACGGCTTTGGATAAAGTGAAACCCGTCTTTATGTTGGCTGAAGGGGATAAACCCAGCTACACGGTTAAAGCTTTTAATATGGATTACAACTGGCGCTTATTGCACACCATGAATGAAATTGCCAAGGGCACACAAAACACGACCAATTTAGATCAGGTTGTTCAATATACTGATTCTGCCTATTCGGCGAGTGCCATCAAGATGAATTTTATTACTAACCACGATGAAAATACAAATGGTTCTGAATATAAACGAATGGGTGATGGGGCTAACACGTTTGCTGTGCTTACGTATGCTTTGCCCGGAATGCCATTAATATATACAGGACAAGAAGTGGGCATGAAAAAGAGTTTACTTTTCTTCGACAAAGACACAGTTCCAACATGGAATAACCCAACAGAATTTGCTTTTTATCAATCATTGAATGAATTGAAACATACACAACCTGCTCTGAATGCCGGACCAACAGGAGGAAAAATGATTCGTTACTCCACCGCAAGTCCTTGGGTGTATAGTTTCTCGCGTGTGTTGCCAAATGACAGTGTTATGGTGGTTCTTAACCTTAGTGCAAAGCCACAACAAGTTCATTTTACAGGTCAAAAACCTGCTGGGCAATGGATCAACTGGGAGAAGAAAAATGGGGTTAATGCTTTAACATTAGAAGGTGATACCTTGGCTCCCTGGGGATATGAAATTCTTGTCAGCAGAACCAAATAAAGAAAGGCGGCAAAACCGCTGAGTGTAGTTTTAATGAATGCGTGCCTTCCTTTCTGCTTGTGATAAGTAGAAAGGAAGGTTTTTTTTATGGCGTTTTATCTATAACCCTTAGGTGCATGCCATTAGTTTACGGAAACTTTCAGTATCTTCGCCATTCGTTTCCTTGATGATAATTATCTTGTTAACAATACACTTATGAAGATCACACATCTTATTGCTGGCTTTTACCTATTCGCTAGCCTATTCATTTTTGAACCTCTTTTTGCTCAAACCGTAAATACCGATCCTACTATAGTTAATATGGTATCGGAAGTAAAAACTGCCAATTTAGAGACTACCGTGAATAAATTGGTTTCTTTTGGCACCCGACATGCCTTAAGCGACGTTAATAGTAATACGCGTGGCATTGGTGCTGCTCAAAAATGGGTGAAATCTCAGTTTGATGAGTATGCCAAAGCATCGGATGGGAGACTTACATCGAGTATCGATTATTTCTGGGTGAAAGCAGATGGAAAACGAATCATGAAAGATGCCAAAATGGCGAACGTGATGGCGGTACTTAAAGGAACTGATCCTACTGATAATCGCGTGATCATCATCAGCGGGCATTTGGATTCGCGTGCCACTGATATTATGGATACTAGGAGTGATGCTCCTGGTGCTGATGACGATGGGTCGGGAGTAGCAGCTGTTATGGAGTTGGCACGCATTATGAGCAAACATACATTTCCTTGTACGCTTATTTTTGTGGCGGTTTCGGGTGAAGAGGAAGGATTGTTTGGCTCCAAATATTTGGCCGACAGCGCCAAAGTAGCCCATTGGAATGTAGTTGCCATGCTAAACGATGATATGATTGCTAATAGTCTCTCGAGCGGAACAGGGTTGAAAGAAAATACGAAAGTAAGGGTGTTCAGTGAAACGATTCCGTATGCGGAAACGCCCGAAGAGGCCCGTATGAGGAAAGCAACCAACAGAGAAAACGACAGTCCATCGCGGGAATTAGCCCGATATATTAAAACTGTTACAGAGCAGTATGTAGATCAATTGCATGTTGATCTGGTTTATCGAGTTGACCGTTTTTTGCGGGGAGGCGATCAAATGTCTTTCAGTATGGATGGGTTTACTGCCGTTCGTTTTTGTGAGATGGACGAAAATTTTGACCATCAACATCAAAATGTTCGTGTTGAAAACAGTATAGAATATGGTGATTTACCCAAATTTCTGGATTATGAATATGCACGCAAAATAACCTGTTCCAATCTGGCAACCATGAGTAATCTGGCATGGGCTCCGGCAGCTCCGGTTGCTGTTGATATTGAAGTGAAAGACCTTACCAACTCTTCCACGCTTGTATGGCAAGCTCCGACAGGAGAAAAACCTTATGGCTATCAGATACTCATCCGGGAGACTTCTGCACCACAGTGGCAGAAAACAATTTTCGTAAAAGATACGAAAGCCACCATTCCTTATTCAAAAGATAATTATTTCTTTGCTGTGCAATCGGTAGATATTTTGGGGCATGCCAGCTTACCAGTGTTTCCGGTGATTGCAAGGTGAACCTGTTACGGGAGAGGGCTGGCAATGCGGTTCTTATGTTCCTTGATGGCGGCTA
>JAJZHJ010000331.1 GCA_021804525.1 Bacteroidota bacterium
ATTTTGTTGTACGTAGTTGCCATTATTTCGTGGTTGATATTGAACATTTCTATTAGCTGGGGTTGTAACATTGTACCCATTACGTGTTAAGAAATTCGTCCAAAATGCTCTGTTTTGCTGCGTACCACGTACGTTGATAGGATTCTGTGCAGAGATATTGTTGTTTTGACGCCCATTAACTTGTGTAAATTGGTTAACTGTCTGTGCAGTCATTTGTCTTGTACCAATACTGCTATTTACAGCACGAGCACCCTGTGTTGGAGATCCAACTGAGCCACGCCCAACCATTGCTCTTGAGCCAGAACTATAACTATATGGTTGAATTCCATTATTGATAGAAGTTCTTGCGTTTCGGCGGCTATTTTCTGTATAGTTGTAAGGAATAGGACGCGAATAAACCCAATTATTATATATATTGCCATAATAATATGGATAGCCTCCCCAACCACCATAATAGTAAGGCGAATTCCATCCAAAGCCCCAACCCATATCCCAATAATCGCCATAGAAATCATCAAAGAGACCGCCATACAACCAAGGATTCAAGCCTCCGTAGAAACTAAAAGGGCTATAATATCCATAAGGATAATAGGAATTATAGAAATATGGCTGCATCCAACTATTGTAGTATGGATAACCACCAAACGTGTTGATATTCCAATTTATATTATTCACTGGATAAGTCGTCGTTGTATAACCATCGCTCAACTGGAGTAACAAGCTTGGTTGATTCGATTGTTGAATATGAGAACCATTTATTCCATTCAATGAAAGTGTGTCAATGGAAGTACCGTTGGTGTTTCCGTTTGCATTGGCGTAATCTCCTGAATAATAAACGGTGTCTCCTGCTGCATTGCGCACAATGACAGCTTGTTGATTACCCACATTGTTTGTTTCAATTTGATACTCTTGATTTGAATTTGTGCTATTTTGTATTGTTTGCGTGGGTTGTTGCATTTGTGACGCTTGCTTTACCGTCCGAGTTGCTGTCGGATTATAAATGTCGTCATAAAAACTTTGACTGAAAAGGGAAAGCGGTAACAACATCAAAATAGTTAGCATCTCTAATTTCGTTTTCATGATTGTTGTCTCCTTATTTTTTAGTTTATATCCTGAATCTTTTGTCATTTAGACTGAAAAACTGATCAATCGTTTAATCGAATAACACTTTTTTCTCTCTAAAAGTATATTGAAATCAACTTTATTGGTTAAGTTTGCAGCATGAATTAACATCACAAAGATAGGTCAAATAACACGTTTTCGACATTTGCTCTTTTTGTTTTAACGAAAAATACACCCACATGCATGGATTACATTGAACTTACATTACATATTAACAATTTACGAGGCTTTGAACACGATTTAATAGCTTATGAATTGGGAGAACTCGGGTTCGATAGCTTTGAGTACAATGAAGATGAAATAAAAGCCTATTGTGCTGCATCAATATTTGATGAAGAAAAAATTGATGCATGGCAAAATGGATTACCGAATGATCTTCAGGTAGAATATTCATTTACATTAATCAAAGAGCAAAATTGGAATGAAGTTTGGGAAAAAAATTACTTCTCTCCTATTGTTATAGGTGGCGACTGTGTAATTCACAGCTCGTTTCATCAGAATATTCCCAATGCGAAATACGATATTTTGATTGATCCAAAAATGTCATTCGGTACCGGACATCACGAAACCACGATTTTGATGGTCAGTTCATTGTTGAAATTAGAAGTAGCTGGAAAATCACTATTAGATATGGGTTGCGGAACGGGTATTTTGGCAATTCTAGCAGCCATGAAAGGTGCTTCGCCGATCACGGCAATTGACATTGACGAATGGGCATTCAAAAACACACAAGAAAACATAGTGCTTAATGGATTTGAAGATATTCAGGTAGAGCAAGGTGGAGCCGAATTATTGTCAGATCGCAAATACGACATTATTTTGGCCAACATCAATCGAAATATACTTTTAGCAGACATGAACCATTATGCTCATTGTCTTGATCACGGCAAATTGCTATTAATGAGCGGATTTTATGACACAGACAGGTTGATAATTGATGATGAAGCAAAAAAACTGGGATTGGAAATGATCCGCTTTGAAGAAAACAATAAATGGGTGGCAACACTCTATCAGAAACTATAACTATGAAAACTTTTACAAACGTCAAAGATTTAGGCGACTTAAAGACTGCCGTCGCCGAAGCATTGGAATTGAAGAAACATCGGTATGCCTACAAACAATTGGGTGAAAACCGGACATTACTGATGGTGTTTTTCAATTCAAGCTTGCGTACTCGATTAAGCACTCAAAAAGCCGGCATGAATCTTGGCATGAACACAATGGTGCTTGATATAAATCAAGGTGCTTGGAAATTAGAAACCGAGCGTGGTGTCATTATGGACGGAGACAAGACAGAACATATATTGGAAGCAATTCCCGTGATGGGCAGTTATTGCGATATCATTGCCGTACGTTCTTTTGCCCAATTTGAAAGCAAAATATTTGATTACAATGAAACAATTATTAATCAGTTTATTCAGTATTCAGGTAAGCCGGTGATCAGTATGGAAGCGGCAACAGGCCATCCTTTGCAAGCATTTGCCGACTTAATTACAATCGAAGAATACAAGAAACGAGAACACCCAAAGGTTGTTTTGACATGGGCGCCTCACCCACGTGCATTGCCTCAGGCTGTTCCAAATTCGTTTGCTGATTTTATGAACGAAGCAGACGTGGAATTTGTCATTACTCATCCCGAAGGATACGAATTGGACGAGAAATTTGTACGAGGTGCTCTTGTGGAATACGATCAGGACAAAGCTCTGCAAGACGCTGATTTTGTTTATGCGAAAAACTGGTCAGCTTATACAGACCCAAATTATGGCAAAATTTTGAGCAAGGATCCTTCATGGACAGTAAGTTCCGCGAAAATGGCTTTAACCCATCATGCGTATTTCATGCATTGTCTCCCTGTGCGTCGCAATATGATTGTCACCGACGATGTGATTGAAAGTCCCCAATCTCTAGTTATTCCTGAAGCGGCAAATCGTGAAATATCAGCTCAAGTAGTGATTAAACGTATTCTAGAACATCTTTAAACCAATGGAAAAACTGACTATCATCAAGGTTGGTGGCAAAATAGT
>JAJZHJ010000332.1 GCA_021804525.1 Bacteroidota bacterium
CAATCGCGATGCGGTGCGAAATCTTGGCGAAGTTGCAGCCTCCATTGGCTGCAAAGTAATCCACGTTTCAACAGATTATGTTTTCAATGGTAAAGCCTATCGTCCATATACTGAAGATATGCAGATCGCCCCTAATACGGTTTACGGAAAATCAAAAGCAGAAGGGGAAGAAGAATTGTTACGGGTTTGCATGGATGCTGTGATTCTTCGCACTTCGTGGCTTTACTCAGCATTTGGTAATAACTTTGTGAAAACCATGCTCAAATTGGGTAAAGAACGCGAAACATTATCCGTCATTTACGACCAAATAGGTACCCCAACGTATGCTGCCGATTTAGCAGTAGTCATTTTAGAGATTGTTCGTCAAGCTATTGAAGATGAGTCTACCTTCAAGACAGGTACATACCATTTTTCAAACGAAGGAGTTTGCAGTTGGTATGACTTCGCTGTTGCCATTCATCGGCTTGCCGGCATTACATGCGATGTTCGGCCTATTGAATCGTCAGCTTATCCCGCCAAAGCACCACGTCCGTTTTACAGCGTTTTGAACAAAGCAAAACTCAAAGCCACATTTCACATCCCTATTGCGCATTGGCAAGATAGCTTGGGCAAGTGTATTGCCATTCTCATGTCAGAATAACGCACTTATTAAACAACATCATAGGGCTATGAACGAACAAATAAAACAAATTGCAGATCGGCTGCGTGGGTTACGTGAAGACTTAGTCATTAGTGTTAATGAGATGGCTGCGTCATGCGACCTATGTGAAAATGAGTATCTGCAATACGAAAGCGGAGAAAAAGATATTCCTGTCGGATTGTTGCATACCATCGCATCGCGTTACGGGATAGAGATGACTACTTTGCTCTTTGGAGATGAACCACGTATGAATTCTTACTATGTTACGCGAAAAGGACAAGGTGTAGCCTTGGAACGGAGTAAAGCATACAAATACGAATCATTGGCAGCAGGATTTTCAAACAGAAAGGGTGATCCGTTTATTGTGACGGTTGAGCCTTCTGATGCGCCATTCCCAACCAATGCACATGCAGGACAAGAATTAAACTACGTGCTCGAAGGGAGTATGGCAATACAAATCAATGGAAAACAACTTATTTTGGAAGAAGGAGACTCCATCTATTTTAATGCAGAACTTATTCATGGCATGCAAGCACGCAACAATCGTCCTGTAAAATTTCTGGCTGTCATTGTCTAATCTGATTCTTTTTCTTTTATAAACTTGATCAATTCGTTTTCTATGAGGTTTTTAAAGCATGTTTCAGCTACCTGGTTTCTCTTTATACAAACCTCGCTTGTAGTGGCTTGCATCGTAGCTGCAAACTTGTTGTCACACCACTTTTTCTTTCGGCTTGATTTGACTTCCGAAAAGCGGTATTCCCTTGCAGATAACACAAAGAAACTGATGAAATCGTTGAAAGACCCCATCCAAGTAAATGTTTACTTAGATGGAGATCTGAATGCCGGTTTTTTACAACTTAAGCAAGCAACCTCAAATCTGTTGGACGAGTTAAAAGCATATTCAAAGCAACCAGTTATCGTTCATTTTATTGATCCAACAAAAGCAGTGTCAACTGAAGCACAAAACAGAGCTTATGCTGCTTTAGAAAAACGGGGGTTACATGCCACCACTGTTTATGAAAAAGACGGGAACGGCAAATCAGTTGAAAAAGTAATTTTCCCATGGGCGGAAGTGATTGCACATCGGGACACAGTACCCGTAAATTTATTGGTCAATATCCCGGGTAATTCGGGAGAAGACAACCTGAACGCATCTACCGAAGAGCTTGAATACCAAATAACAGACGCCATACGTCGGTTAGAAGCAACAAATATTGAAAAAATTGCTTTTTTAGAAGGAAATGGAGAACTTTCGGAAGCTGAAGTGTATGACGCATCCACTGCGTTGAGTCGTTATTTTGAAATTGACAGAGGTACATTGGGGACAGACCCAACAGCGCTTAATCCCTTCAAAGTGGTTATCATTGCGAAACCGAGAATTCCTTTTACTGAACAAGAGAAATTCATCATCGATCAATATATTATGCATGGGGGTCGTGTATTATGGTTGGTGGATGGAACTAATATCGATACGCAAAATCTTTCACGCAACGGGCAAGCCACCATTCTTCCCCTCGATGTGAACCTCAGTGATCAGCTTTTTTGTTATGGAGTTCGCATTAACCCTGATATTGTGGAAGATGTGCAATGTGTGAATATTCCGGTAAACGTGGCCAGTGCAAACGAACAACCGCAATTTAAACCCATGCCTTGGTTTTTCTCTCCGTTATTGCTGACTTCGCCTTTTAGTCCTATCACGCACAATCTTGGTGCTGTCAAAGCTAATTTTGCCTCCTCAATCAATTTGGTTGGTGACTCTGTTCGCACCAAAGCCGACATTCTTTTAGTAACATCTAATGCATCGCATATTTTGGCTCCTCCAGCGTTTATTGACCTCAAACATTTGCCTGATGCTCAGGATCAAAACTATTTCAATATGCAAAATGTACCGGTTGCCGTGGCTCTTTCGGGTACTTTTACTTCCGATTTTGCGAATCGAATGGTGCCTCAAGGAATTGTTCAAAAAGGGCCAATTGCACAAAGTAGTCAGCCAACGCGGATGATCGTGATTGCTAATGGAGATATTATTCGTAATGATGTTCAAGATGAACAAGGGAAACTCCAGGCGTTGCCGTTAGGTTTCGACCGCTATGCAAACAGGCAATACAGCAATCGTGCTTTTATTGTTAATGCCGTGCAATACTTAAGCGATCAAGATGGTTGGATGAGTCTTCGTTCACGACAATTTAAACTTCGGTTACTCAATCATTTGGCCATCACGGAAGGGAAAAGGGCTTGGCAATTGATTAATGTGTTGACTCCATTACTTTTGCTTTCCATTTTTGCTTTTCTCTATTATTTCATTCGTAGAAAGAGATTTGAGTAAATTTTAATACTCTCTCAATAGGATTCTCTTTTTTATTCTTGTGTTCAGCTGCTTTTTCTCGAAATGCTTTCTGTTTCTTCGTTCTCTTATTTTGATGGGATGCGTCGATAGAATTCCCCAATCGTAAAAGCAGTCATTATTGGTGTTATGTTTTGTTTCAGTGATAGGTTTGTGGTGTT
>JAJZHJ010000333.1 GCA_021804525.1 Bacteroidota bacterium
TATAGGGAATGATTTCAAAAGCGTATTGCATGTGCGGCTGTCAAACAAAAGATCATGGAAATTGTGGAAACTTCTTGAAGTCGGGTTTCCTTTTCTCCAAAAAAGCCTGTTTGCCTTCTTGTGCCTCTTCGGTCATATAATAGAGCAACGTGGCATTTCCCGCGAATTCCTGCAATCCGGCCTGTCCATCCAAATCGGCATTCAGCGCCAGCTTCAGCATGCGCATCGCCATCGGACTATGTTGCATCATGGTTTGTGCCCATTCCACAACGGTATCTTCCAATTGATCAAGGGGAACTACTGTGTTTACCAATCCCATATCCAATGCTTCCTGTGCTGTATATTGTTTACATAGAAACCAGATTTCGCGGGCCTTCTTTTGTCCTACGACGCTCGCTAAATAGGAAGCTCCAAAGCCTGCATCGAAGCTCCCGACGCGTGGCCCTGTCTGTCCGAAAATAGCATTTTCGGAGGCTATAGACAGGTCGCACACCACATGCAGCACATGCCCGCCGCCTATCGCATAGCCATTGACCATAGCGATCACCGGTTTTGGCATCGAACGAATCTGTTTCTGCACTTCTAAGATGTTGAGACGCGGCACTCCGTCCTTCCCTACATACCCACCTACGCCTTTCACGTTCTGATCGCCACCCGAGCAAAAGGCTTTGTCGCCTGCTCCGGTAAGTACCACGACTTGTATATCGGCATTGTCGCGGCAATAATGCAATGCGTCGCTTATTTCCGAAGCGGTGGTTGGTGTAAATGCGTTGCGATAGCGAGGCCGGTTGATGGTGATCTTCCCGATTCCTTCAAAATAGTCGAATAAAATATCCTCGTATGTTTTAATCGTTGTCCATGTGCGTTGGGTTGTCATTTTACGTGAGTTTTAAATGATTGATATAATGAATTAAACACAATGCTATTGATCTCTGTTTGGGTGAATACTTCCAAAATAATCGCTTGTTGATCATCAACATTCCACAAAAGAGGAAGCTGATTCGCATACTCTTGTTCGGTTGTTGCCGAAAGGTATCGAAAGCCAAGCGTCGTAGCGCGTTCTTTGGCAGTCGTGTTGTGCTTGTAGGCTATTGACTCATCAAGGGCGGGTGAATTCTTAGGGCCTCCGATTAAATGGAATAGATTACCGCCACTGTTGTTTATCAATACAATACGGAGTCGTGGCGAAATATACCGGTTCCACAACCCGTTGATGTCATAAAAGAAACTCAAATCACCTATCAGCAGAAAGGTCAGCTTCTGATTCTCCGCTGCATGTCCCACGGCCGTCGACAGCACCCCGTCTATGCCATTTGTGCCGCGATTGGAAAAGATGTCAATCGTGGGCTTCAAAGAAAATAACTGTGCGTAGCGCAATGGTGAACTATTGCTTAACTGCAACGTGACATGATCGGGCAATCCTTGCATAAATGCGGATACTGCCTTCAAATCCGAAAAAGGCTGCTTGGGTACATAACCCTGTAGTTGATGTTCTATCTGCAAGGAGCGCTCTTGCCATTGGTGGAAATAATCATGGCGTGTATTTGTAGAATCATTCCGGTCCAATAATAAACCAAAGAACAATGCAGGCTCAACCGGAACTACCGAAGTGAGCGATTGATAGGTGTCGACAACATGTCCGTTGGGACGAATATCCCATTGTTGTTTGGGAGGATGCTGACGAAGCAATTGTTTAATCCGTTTCGAAGTGATATGCCCCCCAACAGTAATCACTAAATCGGGTGCGAAAGCAGCTTGTTCTTCAGCGGACAAAGACGATAGAACTGCATCAAATTGACCCATCACTTCGGGCAATGGGAGATTGGCAAGATGTTCCGCCAGAATGGCAACATCTGTTTGCTTTGCCAATCGGGCCAACACCTCATGCAATCCATGATCGGGAGGTAGCTGACCGACTACGATCATCCGTTTTGAATAACGCTCCCATCCGGTAGTAAAAAAATCCATGTCAATCGTCGAAGTGGTGTTCTCCAATTTAATGACACGGGCTTTCGGCAAGGTAGTTTCTGTAAATTGATACAAAGGTTCTGAAAGGGGTATGTTGATTTGTGCCGGCCCAAACCCGTCCTGAGTTAAAGCAATGAGCGCTTCGTTAATCAGTCGGTTGCAATACCACAGCTCTTCGTCAGTATTGATTTCAGGCAGTTGCACGCTCTTTTTGACTAACGACCCGTAAGCATTTGTCTGGGGCAATGTTTGTCCGTCGGCTTGTCCGATCCATGCCGAAGGCCTGTCGGCTGAAAGTATCAACAAAGGCACCTCTTGGTAAAAAGCCTCTGCCACTGCCGGACTGTAGTTCAGCAACGCGGTACCCGAAGTACAACATACGGCTACAGGTCGACGAAGTCGCTGTGCCAAACCCAATGCAAAGAAGCCTGCGCTCCGTTCGTCCACGATGGTATAACACTGAAATGCAGGATGCTCCACAAACGTATGAATCAGGGGAGCATTACGCGAACCCGGCGACAACACCACATGGTGAATGCCAAACGCATCCATCAAAGCCACCAATTCTAATAGATTTTTTTTATCGGAATAAGCCATAGTCAGTCATTTCAGATGCATCCTGTCATGCTTGCTCATCAACATGTTTTTCATGCAGAATGCGCAATAGGGTCTGCAATTTATCTTCTGTTTCTCTCCACTCCTTTTCGCATTGCGAGGTGACAAGCAACCCCCCTCCGGCATAAAGGATCAACTGCTTTTCTTCCCATTGCATGCAACGCAAATTTACATATAAATCAGTCTGTTTCGCAGGCGAAAGCAATCCCACAAATCCGGCATAATAACTCCGGTTATAGCCTTCATTTTCAACGATAAAACGATACGCGCGTTCTTTTGGAAAGCCGCATACTGCCGGTGTAGGATGCAGTTTTTTTAGCAATTCACCCAATTGTTGTGGCTGGTGGTAGCCGAAATGAAACGAGGTTTTCAGATGAGCCACGTTGCCGGCGCCAACCGTTTTGGGGGCTTCTTCCTGCCATTGAATGTTATTCTCAGTCAATACTTCGCGCAAATAGGTAACTACCCATTGTTGCTCGTTACGGTTTTTGGTATCCCAACGAATTGATTTTTGGGTATCGTGCACGCGCATCGTTCCGGCTAAAGCTACGGTATGATAA
>JAJZHJ010000334.1 GCA_021804525.1 Bacteroidota bacterium
CTTTTCACCTAAAAAGACAAAACCAACGAAAGCAGTAATCGGAGGAGCTAATGTCATCACCAACTGTGCTATACGCGACCCAATGAGGGTGTAAGAGTAAAAAAGGCAGAGATCGCCTAAGAAAAATCCGATAAAGCCTGATAAAGAAAGCCAAACCCACTGATATGGAGTAGCATCCAGCGGTAGGAAAAGACCCCGTGTAATCCATGTCCCAACTCCCAACAACACAACAGCTGTCACGAGCCTAATCACATTCACAGATAATGATCCGATGCGACTTCCTGCCATCTCAAAAAAAAGAGCGCTCACAGTCCAGCAAAAAGCAACTCCAAGCGCAGAAATTTCTCCAATGTACACGTTGACTTTGAATAAAAAAATGAAATGCAAAAGTAGGTAATATCTTTTGAATGAGCAGAAGTTTGTTGCTTTTACGTTTAAATTCTACCTTTGTCATTAAAATATGCACATCACGCACACGAAGTTTGTTGATTTGCATGCCATTATTTATCACATTCACACTTACCTCTGTTATGGCAACAATCCCCAAAGAAAAGATTTTATTCCTTGATATTGAGACAGTTTCTCAAACACGAGATTATCATGAACTACCTCAACGACTTGTCCATTTATGGGAAGAAAAAGCTATTTCACTTCAACAACGCATTCCTGACTCCTACACAAAAGAGATGGACGCCCAATCCATTTTTGCCAAAGGGGCTGCCATCTTTGCAGAATTTGGAAAGATTATTTGCATCTCGGTAGGCTTTATTTATCCCAAAGAGAATGAAGATCATTTTAGAGTAAAATCATTTTATGGACATGACGAGAAAACCATTCTATTGGAATTTGTAACTATGCTTTCCAATTTTGGAAATATTTCAGACATCAATCTTTGCGGACACAACATCAAGGAATTTGACATCCCCTATATTTGCAGAAGGCTACTAATAAACAACCTGCCACTTCCTGAAATTTTGAATATAGGAGCAAAAAAACCGTGGGAAGTACCCTTGCTGGACACATTAGAAATGTGGAAATTTGGTGATTACAAACATTATACTTCACTCAACCTTTTGACAGCTCTTTTTGATATCCCTACTCCAAAGGACGATATTAACGGAAGTCAGGTAACCGGCGTTTATTATGAAGAAAACGATGTGAAACGAATATCTGTCTATTGTGAAAAAGACGTAATTGCGACAACTCAACTCTTTCTGCGGCTTAACCAAATGCGTATGATACAATCACATAATATTGAACACGTGTGAAACGATAAACAGCCGATGAGGGCAACGCACAACCAAAACTGTACGACATGCTCATAACAAAAAATTCTATCAAGATACATTCAAGACATTTTTTTCTTGTCTTGCTTTTTATATTTCTTTTTCTGTCAGTGGGTTGCCAGAGAAAAACTCCATCAGTTAAACCATCCGATTCCCTTTCCACCATTATCAAGCGAGATACGCTGAACGCCATCATGCTTTATGGTTCGTCAACCTACTTTATCTACAAAGACCAACCAATGGGCTATGATTATGATCTGTGTCACAATTTAGCCGATACACTTGGCGTAAAACTCAATGTGATTGTTGCAAAAAATATTCAGGAAGCAATCATGCTTTTGCAAACAAGAAAAGGCGATCTTATCGCAGCGCCCATAGATCCCACATTTCACCATACAAACCAATTAGCCGCTACTGACGTTGGCGAACAAAGCACGCAGGTGCTTGTGCAACCCTTAGGCAAAAACGCATTGAATGATGTTACCGAGTTGGCAGGAAAAACAATTTACGTAACAGCCAATTCTCGCTATGCCGAAAGATTACGCGACCTAAACAACGAATTAGGCAACACATTCATTATAAAAGAGGTAGCTGATTCTGTCAGCATGGATGCTTTGATTGAAATGGTAGCCAAAGGGAAGATTCAATACACCGTTACTTCTAATAAAATAGCAGAATTAAATCAAAACAACATTACGGGCGTCGATTTCCATTTAGTCATAAGTTTTCCACAACGTTCATCGTGGGTCACTTTAGCTTCAAACCAAACATTGGTTGACCGCATCAATGAATGGTACAAACAAACCGTTGCGTTAGGTACCACACAAGATTTGTACAACAAATATACCTCTGAAAATAAATTTTTTGCCGACAAAACGATACGGGTACCTCGAGGAGCCATTTCCCCTTACGATCGCATTTTCCAACATTATGCCAAACAATTGGGTTGGAATTGGCGGTTATTAGCTGCTCAAGCTTTTAATGAATCTCATTTTGATGCCAATTGTGTCTCTTGGTCGGGTGCGTCAGGGTTAATGCAACTTATGCCCAACACTGCAAGACGCTTTGGAGTCGACGGCAATACTATTTTCAATCCCACCAGCAACACTGATGCCGCAGTACAATACCTCAAAATGCTCAACATGATTTTTCATACCATTCCAAATAAAGACGAACGAATAAAGTTTATTTTAGCGGCATACCATTCCGGGCCTGGCCACGTATTAGATGCTATGGCTCTGGCAAAGAAGTTTGGAAAAAATGCACACCTTTGGGTTGGTAATGTTGAAACCTTTTTGAAATTGATATCCGAACCTCAATATTATAATGATCCGGTGTGTCAAAATGGGTATGTCAATGCCACACAAACTATTCGCTATGTAAAAGATGTATTGACGAAATTTGATTCGTACATGCGGCATAAATAGTACGATAAATAACCTTTTTCATGGAGAGAAAACTTCATATAGTTGCCTTTGATATCCCTTATCCTCCTAATTATGGTGGCGTTATCGATGTTTTTTACAAGATAAAAACACTAAGTGAATCCGGCATTAAGATCACTCTTCATTGCTTTGAATACAATCGTAGTCACGCCACTGAATTAGACAAATATTGCGAAAAAATCTATTATTACAAACGACAAACAGGACTCCTTTCAAATCTAAGTCTGCAACCCTATATTGTTTTTAGTCGTAAAAACAATATACTGATTGACAATCTATTAACTGATTTATCTCCAATATTGTTTGAAGGAATCCATTCATGTTATTACTTAAACGACAAGCGCCTGAAATCACGGTTGAAATTATACCGTGAAAGCAACATCGAACATGTATATTATTTTCATTTATT
>JAJZHJ010000335.1 GCA_021804525.1 Bacteroidota bacterium
CCAAGTTGCGGTTACAGCAGAAAGAGTGGAGCGGTTGCGCGAAATGTGCGTCGATGATTCGCTTCTCGTTTGGGGGATTACATCGCTTAGCCGATTACAACCTTACTCCCGTGCTGAGTGGATTTGTCAAAAATATTCAGAAATGCGACACGACTCACGAAAACGGACAGCGGTCGATAAGCCTATCATTGCAACGGCAAACTTTGGCAGGGTTTAACTTCAATCGCAATTATCCTGTCAATGGTGTGTTGCGTGTGTCGCCAAGTTGGGAAATTAATCGTGAGCAGTTGCAGGCAACGGTTACGATTCCCCGCATCAACACAGCAATGGATTTACAAAACATTCAACGATTGCCTTATTTTCGGATACTTGTGTCGCTGGGCACCGTATCGGATATGCGTTATGAGGCCGCTGTGAATAATTACGTGCCTTTTGTAGCAGACTTACATGGAACAAGTGCCTCAACGATAGGTGAATGGCATTCGTCGCAAACCATTGTACCCGAACATGCCCTGACGGTGCAGATGGATGCAAAGCAAGCAATTCTGTTGACCGATGAGGTGAGCGTGGTGCTAAGCATCGGTGTGGAGTTTGGCATGGTCGGCTTCACGGGCGAAACGGTGGAAGTGAAACATGCCGGCAGCGGCAAGGTGCTGGATGTGCTGTAGGTATGGTTATAATGAGCGGGTCGGAGGCGGTAACAAAGGGTGCATCTCTTCTTTATTATGCTGTTTTTCTGATGTCTGGCTCTGTTGCTTTAAGGGTAAAAAGAATAAGTTTGTGCATAAAAAATGAGATTTTATTTGAAAAACAATCGTCATCTGCTTCATTCAAGAATATTTTTGTACTTTTGAACGAGATTATTCTTATCATAAACTAAAATATATTCACATGAAGAAATTGATGTATTCAGTACTATTGGTACTCCTTTGTTTATCGGCAGGAACTACTTTTGCCCAAAAACAGGCTTTTACTATTGCGGATTTATATAAAATCCAGAATGTGGGTGCTCCCGTAGTTTCGCCTGATGGAAAGCATGTTGCGTTTACCATGACAAAATATGATCTGCCGAAAGGGATAGCCATGACCGACATTTACGTGATGGAGGCTGATGGTCGCAATCAAAAACCGATTACCACCAATGGGAAAGGTAATGAGAACCCACTTTGGACAAAAGACAGCAAAGGGTTATACTTTATATCGAACGTTGCAAAAACACCTCAGGTTTATCTTTATACATTCGACAATAAACAAACCCGCAAAGTCACCAACTTCTCCATGGGGGTTAACGATATGGTTCTATCGCCCAACAACAAGTTGATTGCATTTTCGTCGGAAGTTTATCCCGATTGTGGCGCTAATAGCAGATGTAATGCAATAGCCGATTCGTTGGCGACGAATGGGCCGGTTCAGGCATATATGGCCGATCACCTATTGTTCAGACATTGGACATCGTATGCAGCCGGAAAATATTCACATATTATCATTTATAACACAGATACACATACCTATACGGATGTAACGCCGGGAAAATATGTTTCACCCACTTTTATGTTGGGCGGCGGCATCGGATATAATTTTTCGCCCGACAGCAAAGAACTCTGTTATGTCTCTAACCATGAATCGCATCCCGAAGCAACAACGAATTCAGACTTGTTTACGGTGCCTGTAACGGGTGGTCAGGCTAAGGACATCACGATAGAAAACAAGGCATGGGATGGTTCGCCTGTGTATTCCCCCGATGGGAAATACATTGCCTACCGCAAACAACTTATCCCGGGCTACGAGTCGGATTTGTTCCGCATTGCATTGTACAACAGACAAACGGGTGAATCGAAGATTATCACCAATGCGTTCGATAATTGGATTGATGACCTGAAATGGGATGCCGATTCCAAATCCATTTATTTCACCGGAGAAGTACTTGGTCAGGAACCTGTTTACAAAATCGACATTGCATCTGAGGCCATCACGCCGGTGAGTGGCGCCAAATCGATATTTGGGTTTGATTTCGATCACAATGGCTATATGTATTACACAGCCAGTACTGTTGGGAAGCCGGGTGCCATGTACCGGATGCCGGTGTCAGACAATAAAGCAGTTGCTCAACTGACATTCTTTAATAAAAAGATAGAAGAAACCGTCGATATCCGACCGGCTGATACGATGTGGGTAGAGGGTGTTGGTGGTCAGAAGGTGGAAGTATTTCTTGTCAAGCCACACAATTTTGATCCGAATAAAAAATACCCGCTTATTCTCAATGTACATGGTGGGCCGCAAAGCGAATGGATGAATTCTTTCCGTGGCGACTGGCAGGTGTATCCGGGTGCCGGTTATGTGTTGGCTTTTCCTAATCCGCATGGCTCGACAGGATATGGTCAACCTTACACCCGTGAGATTTCCGGTGATTGGGGCGGAGAACCTTTTCAGGATTTAATGAAAGTGACCGATGCTCTTGCCAAACTTTCCTATGTTGATTCTACCCGTATGGGCGCAATGGGCTGGTCGTACGGTGGCTATATGATGAACTGGTTTCAGGCTCAGACCAAACGCTTCAAGTGTTTAGCTTCCATGATGGGACTTTATGACTTGCGTTCGGAATGGGGGGCAACCGAAGAACTCTGGTTCCCTAATTTTGATTTGAAAGGTCAACCATGGAACTCCGATTTGTACAAGAAATTCTCGCCATCAGAATATGTAAAGAATTTTGCCACGCCTACGTTGATTATAACAGGACAACTTGATTTCCGCGTTCCATATACCCAGGGTATTCAATATTTTACAACGCTTCAGACGTTGGGCATTCCTTCCCGACTTATTATCTTCAAAAATGACGGGCATTGGCCTAATGTGGTAAAATCGATGCCGCTCTATTACGATGCTCATTTAGATTGGTTCCATAAATACCTCGGAGGAGCACCTGCCCCGTATGATGTAAAGAAATTAGTCGAAAATCAGGTTTTTACCAATGTGAAACGAGCCATAAAATGACTTATACTCAAGGGAATGAAACAAGTTCACGAGTTCAACGAGACATTGAAATTATAAACGCTTTCGAGTTAATATTTTGGCGAGTTCCATATGACCTTAATGAAAACAATAAACAAATTCATTTGAAAGGGAAATAAGAATCTGAAG
>JAJZHJ010000336.1 GCA_021804525.1 Bacteroidota bacterium
GTCCTGAAAAAGCAGGGACAATCCTTCCTTTTTATTTAGGCAATGATATAGCAGTAAGAATGCAACGAGTCACGTCATGTGGGACGAGTTCCATACCTCCTTAAACAAAAATTATTTGCGTATAAAAATATAAGTATATCCTTTGCAGTTTCCTTTACCTTAATTTTAGAGCTTCAATTGTGCAATCACCTTTTTCAATGCACTTCCCGATTGATGCAACAAGGCTTTTTCCTCTTCATTAATCGGCACATCGATAATTCGGCTAATGCCTTGAATATTCACTATGGCGGGCACACTCAGGCAAAGATCGCTAAGGCCATATTGACCATCGAGTAAACTGGATACGGTGAGAATAGAGTTCTCGTTACGCACGATAGCTTCCACAATGCGTTTTACAGCTAAAGCCACTCCATAATAGGTAGCCCCTTTCTTTTGAATAATTTCGTAAGCCGCACTACGTACCTGATTGAATATTTCATCTTTAGGCAATCCATGCCTGATGTCGGGATGATTTTCCTTAAAATAGTCATCAAGCGGAATGCCCGAGATATTGGTCACACTCCATGTTGGCACTTCACTGTCGCCATGTTCGCCGATAATGTATCCATGAATGTTACGTGTGTCTATACCCACGTGTTCGCTAATCATATAGCGAAACCTTGCCGAGTCAAGCACGGTGCCCGATCCAATGACCTTGTTTCTGGGAAAGCCCGAAAGTTTATAGGTAAGATATGTGAGAATGTCTACGGGGTTAGATACCACTAACAAGATGCAGTCGCGGTTGTAGAGCGTGATGTTGCCAATGATGTCTTTGAAAATAACGGCATTTTTATTTACTAAATCAAGGCGGGTTTCACCCTGCTTTTGGTTAGCACCTGCCGTGATGATCACGATGTCAGCATCTTTACAGTCGCTATAGTTTCCTGCATAGATTTTTACCGGCCTGGCAAAAGGCATGCCATGATTTAAGTCCATTACTTCTCCTTTCGCCTTATCCATATTGACGTCAATCAATACAATTTCAGGGATCAAACCGCTTAACATAAGTGTGTAAGCTGTGGTTGATCCGACAAAACCGGCGCCTATGATTGTTACTTTGTTTACCGTGTTGGTTGTCATATTGTAATTTTTTGCGTTACTAATTTGTTATAATGAATTACAAATATACAACATGAAAAGCCCTTTCCCAATTACTGAAAAAAAAGGTGAGGGCAATGTCACGAAAGCAGCCCTACCTTGTCACATCTCTTTGACATGCAATGTAAAAGGTTGGTTTTTGATGTTTTGATCACGGATTATGAAACGAGTCCCGTCTTGCGGGACGAGTTCCATACGTCCTTAAACAAAAAAATTATTATCGTATAAAACTGCAACAACGAGGGAGTATGTATTATGAACGAATGTTACTTGTTTCCGAAAATAATGTGATTGACAACCCCAAATCAGTTGAATAAACGGATTCGATTCCCATTTCAAATTATAGCTGTCCTAAACTTGAACTAAAATTTTTCAATATACTATGTTGGTGAAACGAATTACAATGATTAGCTTTGCAATCATAAAATTAACGGTGTATCACATAATCCATTTTAGCGACGCCTATTTTTATCGTTTCATGGGTTATAATCCGATTCGTAGTAAATATGTTTATCACAGGCACTTCCATTTTTTCCGAAATCCTACTGATTGTTCTTGCTCTCTTATTATGGGTGAAAGAATCTCCCGTTAAAAAGGCAAACCGAGTGCTTGGATGGATTTTCTTCTTGCTGGCGGTGCTCAATTTATGGATGTTGTTTTTGTATCATGCCTATGACCGGCAAATAGACTCACTGCTGTCGTGGTATCTCCCGCTCGATCAGGTTTTAGTCATGTTCATTGGTCCTCTCCTCTATTTATATCTGCTTCTTTTATACGATCACTCGCGCACCATTACCGCCAAGCAGATTTTCATACATGCACTTCCGACATTGCCCGCATTGGTTTACGTTGGGTATTTTATCACGCTCCCACTACCGGAACGCATCGCAATGGTTCTGGACGCTTACAGTCCGAAACAGTGGATGGATAGTCTATTGGATTACCTGTTCTACCTTCAGTTGATGCCCTATCTGCTGATCTGCTTCCTGAAAGTATGCAAACAACGTAAGTCAAATTATTTGCTCAGGACGAACGGATATCAAGCCGACATCCGCTGGCTCTATTATGCGCTTGGTTTGGCGTTGGCAGGACTTCTAAGCCATCTGCCGCTTTTTATTGTAAAAAATAGCAATGAAACAGAGATTATTCTGGGCACAGTTGTCATTGCGCTGCTGGTCGGTTCTGTTTTTCTGCAGTCGGTGTTCAGCACCGGACTCTCTATGCAGAATCCGGTTGAAATTCCTAAGGAACCCGTTCGTGGAGTGCAATTAGAAGAACACCAGATCAACGATTATTTGCAGCGATTGGATGAAGTGATGAACATTTCCAAAATATACCTGAATACAAATTGTACGTTGAAAGCCGTCGCCATTCAAACCGATATTCCGCAGCATCACCTCTCACACCTGATCAACAAGCAATTTCAAAAGAATTTCCCCGATTTTATCAACGAACACCGTTGCCGGCATGTCTACAGACTGCTCGAGTGCGAAGAAGCCGGTAAGATGACTATCGAGGCCATCGGATTGGAGAGCGGCTTCCGCAGCAAATCGATTTTTTATAGCGCTTTTAAGAAAAGCTACGGCAAAACGCCTTCCGAATATAGAGCAAATCTGAAGAAGGGATAAGAACCGGGCGTTTATCTGAAATGTAACCCTCCCCAAAGAAAAAACGGTACAACGAAGAATGTTTGTGATGCAACCAAAAGAAAAAAAGTTGCGGAGCAAAAACATTATGCTGCAATGAAAAGAAAATGCAGTGCAAAGAAAAAACATTGCAACGCAACGAAGAAAAAATGCAGTGCAGAGAAAAAACATTGCAGTGAAAAGAAAAATCAGGGCAATGCAACAAAAAGAAAATGCAGTGCAGAGAAAAAACATTGCAGCGCAACGAAGAGAGAAAAGTCTGCACTCTAAACATTAGAACACATTCCAAAAAAACTTTTTTGAAAGAACTTTGTTCGATATTATAATATCGAACAAAGTTGCCCCTAAA
>JAJZHJ010000337.1 GCA_021804525.1 Bacteroidota bacterium
ACAACTATCATCGTATTCCTGAAGGTGGAACGCCTATCGCAGCGCTTAAACGGAGCGGTTCAGCCTATGCTTCAGTGGAGTTGGGTTATATCCTTAATTCAGGTGGAATGAATGGACGCATTAAAGAGAATGCCGTCAAACAATCGGCAGGTGAATACCTGAAGTCTAAGTTTGCTGTGCCGTTAGTGCGCGTCGGCCTTCCCATCGGCCTTATAGAAACGGATAGATTTTTTGATCATTTATCACGCATATCAGGTCAACCGACTCCGCAAAAATACAAACAGCAACGCGGTCGCTTGGTTGATCTTTATATCGATGGACATAAATATGTTTCGGGTAAGCGGGCTGTTATTTATGGAGAAGAAGATTTGGTAGTAGCTCTGGCGGCGTTTGCTGCTGAAATAGGCATCAAACCGGTACTTTGTGCTTCCGGTGGCGAAAGTGGAAAGTTACAGGAAACCTTGAAAACCGTTTTGAGCGATCTTTATCCGAATGATTTAGTAGTAGAACAAGGATTTAGTTTCGATCAGATGGAAGAGTCTATGCGTGATTTGAATCCTGATCTGATGATTGGTAACAGTAAGGGTTATTACATCGCCCGAAAAATGGACATTCCTCTTATACGCACCGGATTTCCCATCCATGACCGGATTGGTGCACAACATGCACGTACGTTAGGTTATGAAGGAACAACCATTCTATTTGAACAGATTGTCAATGCGTTGTTAGAAGATAAACAGCGTAAGTCGCCGATAGGCTATAAATATATGTAATACTAATTAATAGGAGACTAACCGATGAAAGATATAAGCCTGCATCCATGTTTCAATGTGGAAGCAAAACACACGCAAGCGCGTGTACATCTTCCGATTGCGCCTAAGTGCAATATTCAATGCAACTATTGCAACCGCAAATATGATTGTTCAAACGAAAGTCGTCCTGGGGTAACCAGTGCAGTGTTGTCGCCTATGCAAAGCGTTCATTATCTGAAGGCTTTGTCTAAAAAAATGGACAATATCAGCGTGGTGGGCATTGCTGGACCTGGCGATCCTTTTGCTAATCCGGTTGAAACTATTACAACACTTGAAATTTTGAAGAATGAATTTCCTGATATGTTGTTCTGCCTCTCGACAAACGGTTTGGATTTGGAGCCTTACATCGACCGCATTGCAGAATTGGGGGTTACTCATGTTACGTTAACCATTAATTCGCTGAATGTAGAAACATTAGCTAAAATCTATAAATGGGTTCGGTTTAATCGGCGCGTCTATCGTGGGAAGGAAGGTGCGTCGATTTTACTCGAACAACAACTATCCTGTATTCCTAAGTTAAAGGCTAAAGGCATAACTGTGAAAATTAATACCGTAGTTTGTCCGGGTGTCAATGATACCGAAATTGAACAGTTGGCACAAAAAGTGGCGGAGTTAGGAGCCGATACCATGAACAGTTTGCCTTTGTATCCAACTGAAGACACTGCTTTTGAATCACTGGAGGAACCATCCAAAGAGGTAATGAAGGATATAAAAGCCATGATTGGTCAATACATAAAGCCGATGGCCCATTGTGCCCGTTGTCGTGCCGATGCTGCCGGTTTATTGGGTAAAGATAATGATGAAGCGATGAATATGATTGGTCAGTTTTCTTCGATGGTTATTAATCGAGGAGAAAGTAGAATACGGGTGGGTGTGGCAACACAAGAAGGATTGCTGGTAAACCTACATTTGGGAGAAGCTACCAAACTCTATATTTTTGAACAATCGCACAATGGATATCATTTTATTGAAACGCGTAATACCCCTGCAGAAGGTGGTGGCTCTGAACGATGGGAAACCTTAGCCAAAAATACATTGGTTGATTGTCAGGCCATTTTAGTAGGAGGAGTAGGAGAGACCCCCATGAAAATATTACAGGAAAATGGGATTAAAGTTATTCAAATGAGTGGATTGATCGATACCGGTCTGGATGCCGTCTATTTGAATATTCCATTGAAAACCCTCTGTAAAAGTGAATTTCAGGGTTGTGGTACTTCATGCCGTGGCAATAGCATGGGATGTGGTTGATGAGAAATGTGTTTTATACCAATATAGTATTTCATTGATAAAATTACTGACATGAAAAAACCGGATTATATGATTTTGGTTTGCAACTCGTATAGAGTTGCAGGTGATGCCCAAGGGTATTGTAACAAACAAGGTGCCACCTCGTTCTTGCAACTTATTAGCGAGGGCTGCTCCGATAGAGACTTGGATGCTGTTGTAACCACAACGGCTTGTTTAAGCGTCTGCAGTCAGGGGCCTGTCATGGTTATTCAGCCTAACAATTACTGGTATGGCGGTGTTAACGAAGATAAGTTGGAAGAAATTCTGGATGCTTTGAAAGAGGGCAGCGCAGTCGAAGAATATTTGATTGCCTGATCATTTAGAGACAAGAGTTACTCTATGAATGGTGGTGAACAAAATTCACAAGAATGATCATCTAAAATGTGTGTTATGAATTTGTCAATATCAACATCACCTCCGCGTCTGATTGATTCTACTTTGCGCGATGGCGAGCAAGCTCCCGGTGTTTCTTTTTCGCGAAAGGAAAAGTTGAAACTGGCACATTTGCTCAATGTGATTGGAGTAGATGAAATAGAAGCGGGAACTCCGGCGATGGGCGCTGAAGAGGTTACGACTATTCGTGCCATTTCGCGCGCTAACCTTGATTGCCGCATTTCGGTTTGGAGCAGGGCATTAAGAAATGATATCGAAATGTCTGCCCGTACTGAAGCGCAGGGTATTCATATTGCTTTCCCTATTTCCGATATTCAATTGAGAACCATCAATAAAGATTGGATGTGGGTATGCGATGTGTTACCTGAATTGGTGGAGTATGCACGTCGTTATTTCCCGTTTGTGAGTGTTGGGGCGCAGGATGCAAGTCGTACAAAGCATGAACAGTTGTATCAATATATGTCCCTGGTTCAACAGGCTGACGTCTCTCGTGTGCGCATAGCAGACACTGTCGGGTTGTTTACTCCTGTTTCTTTATATCATTTAATAAGTCAGTTGAAGGTTGATTTCCCTTCCATTGAACTTGATTTTCATGGTCATAACGATTTGGGAATGGCAACGGCAAATGCAATCACG
>JAJZHJ010000338.1 GCA_021804525.1 Bacteroidota bacterium
GGATACAGTGCAATGGGAAGATGTTTCCAATGTACCAAATCGCGGCTGGTGGCATGTCCCCAATGCATCGGCCCCCAAACGGTGGCATGAGGATAGTATTGGTAAAAAAGATGATAGACTCCTTTATAATAGACCAATCCATTGGGATCGTTCATCCACATGGAATCAGGCGTGAAATGAAAAACGGGGCGGT
Source organism: Bacteroidota bacterium (assembly GCA_021804525.1). Taxonomy (GTDB): domain Bacteria; phylum Bacteroidota; class Bacteroidia; order Bacteroidales; family Paludibacteraceae; genus Microbacter. The sequence continues at coordinate 194 of JAJZHJ010000338.1, forward strand.
AAGTCTCTGTTGTTGTAACCTTATTCTGTTGATTGTTTTGTGCGTACATACAGAAAGTACTTCCGACAAACAATATAGCTAATGAGATTATGAACTTTTTCATGATGAAAAATATGTGTATAGTTATTGATGAAAATAGAAGAAAAGAATGACGTAAAATGATTTTGTGCTTTTATCCCATAAATATTTTTTTCGTGTAAAAAAAGGCATTTCCGACGATACGAACAATATAGAGAGTGTGATTTTGTATTTGTGATAAAGAAACTTCTCCCGAAGTATTCTCTGTGATTGCACTCTGTAAAAGCCTACCGGTTACGTCGAAGATTGAAATCATAGATTGTTGCGGTACATTTGAATAGATAAGTTGATCTCCATTAACATATAATTTCACTTGATCATTGGGAATGACACTTGCAGCAGTAGAGGCTCCTTGACTTGCATTGAGTGAAAGATTCCATGCATCAATCGAATTTATAGTTGTGGCACCTCCATTTGAAAATACTTCTATCTGATTTGCATTAGGATCAATAGGGAAAACACGAATGGAAAATGCGTATTGATCATTAAGAAAGATATCCATAATGGAATGATCTATATAGATATGCATTTTTAGCAGATCACCAACGGATAATACATTGGGAAAAGAGCTTGTATACAGTCCATTGAAGGTACTGGCATCGTTTACTAAACGGGATGAATTTTGTGCGTTTACAGTAAACATATTGGTGGCTGGAGTGTAATAAATCGAAATCTCATTTGTGCCGTCTTTCCGGACATTAAATCCAAATTGTTGTGCAGTAGAAACTGAAAAAGTAGCTTCGATCTCGACTGTGTTTCCATTTACAGGAGAAAGAGATGATGTGCCATTTACAACTAAGTTTGTGGCATGAAATGATGAATCGGGTGAAACTTCACGAATTTTTTCTAAGCCGGAATAAGGTAATTGAATTAAATTATTATTGGTGTCTAAAGACCATTCGCGAGGAAGGCTAAAAAGGTGCGCCCAACCTAAGTTATAATTATTTTGAGAGGGTAAATTGTCAGGAACAATGCCAATGGCGATTGTTTTTCCATTTTGATGAAGAATTGATGGAGATAGCAATCCATAACCATTGCTTCCGAAAGCGCCTAATTCAACTTGTTTAGGTGTCGATGAATAAGGATTGAAAGTGCCATCGCTATTAATAGTCCCAACCCAATACAAGGTAGTTACACCTTGAGTTCCTCCAATAGTAGTAACTAAAAAAATCCATTTTCCATTTGGCATAGGTTCAATAATGGGCATTTCCCAGAATGTTCCATAATTAGCGCTCGTAGCTTGATAAAAAATTCTTCCGTCATTACTCCACGTATTGTTTGTTGGATTGTATTGTTGTAATGTGGCAGCACCTACGTTATTTTTGGATGTGCCAACAACCATATAATAGATACCGTTAGATGTGAAAATATGAGGATCTCTAAAATCACCGCTAAGTCCACTCGGGCAATTGGGTATCAATGGGTTTAACGGGTCTTTTTCCCATGTGATCAAACTATCATCTAAAGGGATTGCTCTACTTATACTTGCTTTGGAGTAGTCAACGCTCGTATAAAAAATATTTGGTTGTGCTCCTGTTAATCCATTGTCCATATATACACAACCTGACCAAGTACCTTTAATATCGTAACTTGACCCCGGAGCAAGAGCAATTTTGTCTTCTTTCCATGAAATTAAATCATTACTAACTAAATGGCCCCAATGAAGTTTTCCCCAATATGGCCCATTTGCATTCTTTTGAAAGAAAAGATGATATTGACCATTATAATAGATCAACCCGGTGGGTTCATTTGTCCAATTTGCAGCCGGTATTCCATGAAAGATTGGTCTTTGAATGTCGCCTGAAAACCGTGAGGTGGGAATTGATAAATCAGCTACATTATTTGGAGTATGATAGCCGAGTTGAGAAGCCGTTAAAACTCTGGAATAAATTTGAATATCATCAATTAATCCATTAATCGTACTCGTTAAAAATGGGCCGGTATATAAATCGTTGAATGACTTTCCAATCATAAAAGCATTATTGCCAGTATTGATAATACTTCCCGGGAATGAAGATTCTGCTGATAATATTCCATTTATGTATAAATACACATACTTTGTTTGTGTGTTAACGGTAGCTGACAGATATTCCCATTGATAAGTGGGAAAAACTGTTGGAGCATAACAAGCTATTCTGGATCCATTGATATATACAACAAACCCATAACGGCCATTTGCGTTGACAACGAATGCAAATCCTGTTTGAAGATCATCGCGCAAATTTCCGGCTATATATGTGTCAATAGTAACATTATTATTAGGATCCATGACAGGATATGTTTCCAAGGCACACCAAAGATTGACCGACAGGGCTTGAGAGTTCAGTGCAGATGCATTAATTGAAGCATTGCAATAGGTTGAGTAGCCATCTGTGCGCAAACAATTTCCATCGGCACCAGGCACACTCTCAGGTTTATTGAAATGATTGGCTACCGTAAATGTTTGTCCTGATACTGTTTCTGTGATCGTATTTCCAGTCAAATCCATTGGGAAATGCGCAATAAGGGTCGGATCGGTTGTCTGAGCGCTTAATGACAATGCGCTTAAGCAGATGCTTAAGGTAACAGAGAATACAAAGCGGCTTTTCATACGTGAATGATTTTTTTAAAGGTTGTATGGAACTCGCATAAAAGTATTATCATATTCTTGAATGTAAATAATTTACATGCTCGTTTCATACGTGTATTTTATTTTCTAACATTAAGGATGTATGGAACTCGCCAAAATAATTATTTCCTTGAGTATAAGCCATTTTATGGCTCGTTTCATACGATAATAATTTTTTCGTTTAAGGACGTATGGAACTTGTCTCGAACATTAGCACGTTCTTCAAGTTTTAAACA
>JAJZHJ010000339.1 GCA_021804525.1 Bacteroidota bacterium
AATTGATGCTGAATCAAAACGCATTATCAGTGAGCAGTTTGAACGCGCAAAAAAAATTCTTACAGAGTATACAAAAGGACATCATCAACTGGCATTGCAATTGATAGAGCGGGAGGTTATATACACCGAAGATATGGAACATATTTTCGGAAAACGTCCCTGGACATCGCGTGCCGACGAACTCATGTCGGAGCTTGACGTCACAGATCAGCCGATAGCCGATGCAGAAATAACCAATACGGATAAATCGAAGCCAGCTGAAGAAAACACGTCTGTAGATCAAACCACGAACAATGAAATAGCATGACCCCTGCGAATTCACGTGAAGTAATATTGACACGTATCCGGGAAGCACAAAAGTATAAACCTGTAAAACTGCCACCGGAGCCTGATTGGCTTTCAAATAGTTATAAAGAGCCGGCTTTGCCTCTGTATCAGTGTTTTGTTAATGAACTGGAGGCTGTCAACGGTCAATGCATGTTGGTACAAACGGAAGAAGAAGCCATAAGCAAAGTGGCAACTATGATAGAAGAAGAACAAATCTCGTCGCTGTTTTGTCGTGATACAGAAATACAAAACTTGTTTCAAGCTCAAAACGTTGCGTTTCGTTCCGATCCAAGCGATTTCAACGACATGCAGGCAGGCGTCACACGGTGTGAATACCTCATTGCGCGCACAGGAAGTGTTATGGTATCTTCCGCTCATTTGTCAGGAAGGCAGATGAATGTTTTTCCACCCATTCATATTGTACTGGCAAAAGAATCGCAGCTAGTTCCTTATTTAGAAGACGCTTATATCGCCATGGAGGCAAAATATGGTATGCACCTGCCTTCGATGATTTCGCTGATTACAGGGCCAAGTAGAACTGCTGACATAGAAAAAACGCTGGTATTGGGAGCGCATGGCCCCAAAAAGCTATGGGTCATCCTGGTGAAAGACAAAACTGCCACCTTGTAACAAACTGTTTGCATAGTGAAAATGAATGATTTAATAAAAAGATCAATTACCGGCATTCTGTTTGTTGCCGTCATCGTTGGCGCTACCCTTGCCGGATATCTCTATTTTGCAGGCTTGTTCCTCGTTATTTTAGCATTGACAATTTGGGAGTTTTATTCTGTTGCGAATCATGGTGCAACAAACCTTGTAAAGCCGACTTCAGCATTCATCGTAAGCATTGCCATGTATGCTGCTCCACTTGCTTTTCAATTATCTTTCAAATGGGTGGTCATCTCAGTCGGTTTATATACGCTCGGTAGCATTGCCATCATCGTCAGTGAATTGTTTTACACCAAAAGTAATCCACTTCATAGTTGGTCTTTATTTATCACGGGGCAAGCTTACATTGTCATCCCCTTCACGTTGCTTAATGCTATGAATGTGCTATTCGACCATCACATTTTATTAGCTTTTTTTGTGTTGATATGGGCATACGATTCAGGAGCTTATTTAGTGGGAATTACATTTGGGAAGCATCGTCTCCTAGAACGGGTGTCACCTAAAAAATCATGGGAAGGCGCTGTTGGAGGGTGGCTGGTCACTTGCGGCGTATCATTGATTTTTGCGCATTATGTCCCCTCGTTATCGTCAATGGCATGGCTGGGTTATGCAACTATAGTTGCCGTTGTTGGCACGTTTGGTGATTTAATTGAATCGTTGATGAAACGCACTTTGCAGATTAAAGATTCTGGTAAAATTCTTCCGGGTCACGGTGGAATGCTCGATCGGTTCGACAGTCTTTTGTTGACTACTCCGGTCATTTTTATCTATTTATTGTTCCTTTTGAAAGTGATGTAAGGAACTATGTATTGTTTTATCGTCTAACCAAAACTACTTATATTTTGGAATATAAGTCATTAACTTGTAATGTACAATGAAAATTCACAAAGAAGGCCGCTGGATTCTTTCTTCAGTATTATTCATTTTGGTGATTGTCAATGTCATCGTCTATTTACGCTTTTCACACACCATTTTGATAGTGAACATTGTTCTCTCAGTGTTTACCTTTTTCTTTTTTACCTATTTTTTTCGCAATCCGTCGCGTGCCGGTGATATTGATGACCTAAGTCTAATTGTTGCTCCGGCCGATGGCTCCGTGGTTGTCATTGAACCAACCGTCGAACATGAATATTTTCAAGATAAACGCATTCAGATTTCTATCTTTATGTCGGTTTTCAACATTCATGCTAACTGGTATCCAATTGCCGGAACGGTAAAATACGTCAAGCATCACAATGGGAAGCATTATGCCGCTTATCGTCCAAAATCGAGTAAGGAAAATGAGAGAAGTTCTGTCGTCATCGAAACGCCGCTGAAAACCCAAATCTTAGTGCGCCAAATTGCTGGTGTGTTGGCGCGTCGTATAGTCACGTACGCTGCACCACAAAAGAGTTGCCATCTCAACGAACATCTTGGATTTATCAAGTTCGGCTCTCGGGTTGACATTTTTCTGCCGTTGGATGCCGAGATTTACGTAACACATGGGGAAAAAACCGTCGGCAACGAAACCATCATTGCCCGCCTCAATGAATAATTCTCAAGCAATTGCAAGTGTCGCAACGCTGATTTTAACGTTAGTCCCTTCTAGCAGGGTATTGGCACATGCTTCGATGGTAGCCCCGGTGGTGATTACATCGTCAACTAATAGCAGGTGTTTGCCTTCAAAATAGTGTTGACTGGTAAGCGCAAAGATGCCGGAAGCATTTTCCCAACGCTCGTAAACCCCTTTTTTAGTTTGCGTTGGATTTTCTTTTATGCGGATCAAATGTTCAGTATCCATGGGTTTCTGCAATGCAGCAGCAATACCTTTTGCTATCCATTCGCTCTGATTGTACCCTCTTTTTTGTAACTTCTTAGGATGCAATGGAACAGGGACAATCATATCAATCATATTAAATTCAGAAGTCGCTTTAAGCGTTTCACCTAACATCCTTCCCAGCACTTCGCCAATCTCTTTGTCTCCTTTATATTTCAGGTGATGTAATAAAAGCTGGCTTGGTGTCTCTTTTTGAAAATGAAACAGGGAAGTAGCACGTTCAATCGCAAATTTACCCCAAAACTTTTTTTCAATAGGATTATCCCTTTGCAAATGATAGGATGTGTAAGAGAGCCTCGAAA
>JAJZHJ010000340.1 GCA_021804525.1 Bacteroidota bacterium
ATGGGTTAAGTTTTCATCCATCGCTTGGTATAAAAACGGTTTTTTCTATAGTCGCTATGATGCTCCAACAGGTAATGCATTGACGCAACAAAATTTATTTCAGAAAGTTTATTATCATCAACTTGGGACATCGCAAAATGCCGATGAATTGATTTATCAGGACAAAGAGCATTCGCTTCGAACTTTTTCGGTGCAAACTACTGATGACGAACGTTTCTTACTCATTTACGGCGCTGAAAGTTCGAGTGGAAACAATCTTTTCGTCGGTGATTTGAAATATGGCATTCATGCTCCTTTACATGAGTTTGTCTCCGCTTTTAATCATGATTATACAGTGATCAATAACGATGGGGACAATCTCGTGATCAAAACAAATAATGGAGCACCCAACTATCAACTCATCAATGTAAACACAAATAATTGGGAAGTTTCTACATTAGTGCCCGAAAAAACGGATGTTTTGGAACAAGCAACCATTGTTGATCATAAGATTGCAACACTCTATCTTCACAATGCGTATAATAAATTGCTGCTTTATCAACTTAATGGTATATTTGAAAAACAGATTGTATTACCAGGTATGGGAACTATTGCTTCTTTGAGTGGAAAGCAGAAAGACAAAGCTTTGTATTACGATTATACTTCTTTTACCTGTGCCGACAATATATATAAATTGCCGATAAAAAATCTCGTTCCGCAGCTTATTTATACAACAAAATTACCATTTAGTACGTCTGAGTTTGTTACGGATCAAGTGTTTTATACTTCTAAAGATGGTACCAAAGTGCCTATGTTTATTGTCCATAAAAAAAATATGATTCGCAACGGAGAAAACCCTTTGCTTCTGTATGGTTATGGAGGATTTAATATCAGTATCACGCCGACATTCAGTGCCAGTCGTATGCTTTTCTTGAAAAATGGAGGTATTTGGGTCACTGCTAATATTCGTGGTGGTGGTGAGTTCGGTGAAAAATGGCACATAGCAGGTACATTACAAAACAAACAAAATGTATTCGACGATTTTATTGCTGCTGCTGAATATTTGATCAAAGAGAAATATACTTCTTCGTCGAAATTAGCTATCCAAGGTGCATCCAACGGTGGCTTACTAATCGGCGCATGCATGACGCAACGTCCCGATTTGTTCAAGGTTGCTATTCCGCAAGTTGGGGTTATGGATATGCTACGTTATCAAAAATTTACCATCGGATGGTCATGGACAAGTGATTATGGGACAAGTGACAATGAAGAACAATTCCATTATTTACTAAAATATTCCCCGTTACAAAACATCAGACAGGGAGTTTCTTATCCTGCTACGTTTGTTACGACAGGCGATCACGACGACCGTGTAGTTCCAGCTCATTCGTTCAAATTTATCAGTACCTTACAAGCCGATCAAGCTGGGAAAAATCCTATTCTAATTCACATTGAACACATGGCCGGACATGGTGCTGGTAAACCTGTTTTAAAATTCATAGATGAGACAGCGGATATCTGGACATTTATTTTTGAGAATTTGAATATTCCATTCAATCCGATTCATTTTGAAAAATAAAAATAGTTGACTGGTGTTAATAAACTAAAGAATGATATAATGATAAAACTAAATTATCTGTTTGGCGTGCTTTTGTCGCTTTTTGCAAGTTGCTCGTCAATTGTGGCACAGCCAAAAACACATATTCCGATGTTTATCGGAACGTATACTGGCGAGGGAAGCAATGGCATTTATAGAAGCTGGTTCGATACTCAGTCAGGAAAACTTTCAACGCCACGACTAGCGGCACGACTAACAAATCCAAGCTATTTGGCCATCTCTGCCAATAATCATTATGTATGGGCTGTAGGTGAGATGGATACTACATATTGCTTGACATCTTTTTTGATTGACGATCAGGATTCGTTAAGATACATCAATCATCAATCAGGCAAAGGAAGTTATAGTTGTCATATTGCGGAATTACAACCAATGAAATGGTTAGGAGCTGCCAGTTATGGCAGCGGTTTGGTGACACTCTATCCTCTCGAATCGAACGGAGCGATTGGTTCATTGGCAACCATTGATAAACATTGGGGAAAAGTACCTCATGCTCATTGCATCTTAGCCGATCCCAAAGCTGACTTTATTTATTCAGCTGACTTGGGTATCGATAAGGTGCTGATCTATAAAATTGAACAGGATCAGTTGCGTCCTTTTGGTGAAATTGATCTGCCAAAAGGCGTTGGACCACGACACATTGATTTTTCTCCAAACGGGAAATGGATGGCGGTTGTAAACGAATTAAAAAGTCGAATCATTGTTTTGAAAAGAGATACCACTGGAGCATTTGGAATTATTGTTCATAACATCTCCACTCTACCATCCTCATTCAAAGGTGCAAATGGGGCAGCAGGCATTCATTTTTCTGCTGACGGTCGTTTTTTATATGCAACTAACAGGGGCGATAACAGCATTGTGGTGTGTTCATTTGATGAAAAATCAGGCAATGTGAAACCCATTCAATGGATTAGAGATGATATTAATTGGCCACGAAATTTTACACTTGACCCAACCGGAAAATTTGTGATTGTGGCTAATCAATATGGCAATACTATGGTTGTTTTTCGTCGAAATTTAACTACAGGATTACTAACGTCAATGCATGAAGTGGTTCATTTGTCTCATCCTGTTTGCTTGAAATTTTTGCATTACAACAACTAAAATCAATCTTTTTACCAAAGAGTTATGATTCAATTAGAAAATATCACGAAAAGGTTTGGCTCTTTACAAGTACTCAAAGGAATTGATTTCTTCGTCAATAAAAGTGAGATTGTTTCTATTGTTGGCCCAAGCGGAGCTGGAAAAACCACATTGTTACACATTATGGGCACATTAGAGAATCCTGATTCCGGCTCAGTGATCATTGATTCTGTTCCTATTCAATCATTAGATCAAAAAAAGTTAGCTCTTTTTCGTAATCAGCATATTGGTTTTGTTTTTCAATTTCCACAGTTATTGCCCGAGTTTTCAGCATTAGAAAATGTGATGTTGCCCGCGCTGATAGGAAAGAAAAACTTCAAAAAGGCTGAAAATGAAGCACTCGATTTGCTTCATTTTTTGAATCTTGATGAAC
>JAJZHJ010000341.1 GCA_021804525.1 Bacteroidota bacterium
CATGAACAAAGACGCTAAAATTTTTGTTGCCGGTCACAATGGATTGGTAGGTTCTGCCATTTTACACAATTTGCAATCGAAAGGTTACACCCATTTTGTGGTTCGAAATTCATCAGAATTGGATTTGCGCAATCAACAGGCAGTAAGTGATTTTTTTGCATACGAGAAGCCCGATTATGTTTTTTTGGCAGCTGCAAAAGTAGGAGGCATTGTAGCCAACAACACTTATCGTGGAGAATTTATTTACGACAACCTGACAATTCAAAATAATGTCATTCATCAAGCCTATGTGCATGGAGTAAAAAAACTGTTGTTCTTGGGCAGTACATGCATTTATCCGCGTGATGCACAACAACCCATGAATGAACATGAATTGCTCACAGGCCCGTTAGAATACACTAATGAACCGTATGCCATTGCCAAGATTGCCGGCTTGAAAATGTGCGAAAGCTACAACCTTCAATATGGAACTAATTTTATTGCGGTAATGCCCACCAATCTATATGGACCGAATGATAACTTTGATCTTCTCTCCTCACATGTACTTCCAGCTTTAATTCGTAAAGTTTATCTTGGTAAGTGTTTGGAAGATAATGATTGGAAAACTATTCGTTCTGATCTATCGAAACGTCCCATTCGATCAATTGACGGAAATGCTTCGGAACAAGCAATTCTCGAGCAGTTGCAATCGTTCGGCATCTCGATTAAAAACAGCCATAGCGTGGAAGTTGAAATATGGGGAAGCGGCACGCCATTGCGTGAGTTTCTGTGGAGCGAAGAGATGGCTGACGCGTGCGTCTTTATTATGGAAAAAGTTAATTTTTCCGATCTAAAAGGCAATCAGAAAGAAGTTCGCAATTGTCACATCAACATTGGAACCGGAGAAGAACTTTCTATTAAGCAATTGGCAGAAATCATCCAACAAACCGTTGGTTTTAAAGGCAAATTGCAGTTCAATATTGACAAACCCGACGGCACTCTCCGTAAATTGACCGATCCATCAAAATTAAACCAATTAGGCTGGAAACATTCCATCCACATTGAAGAAGGAGTCAAAAAACTGTATGAATGGTACATCTCCCATTGAGCGTAAAAAAAACCTGCGCCAACTGATTAGAGAACGAAAAAAACAACTTTCCCTCGAAGAAAGAGACGAATTCTCCCAACGTATTTTTGAAACGTTAGCACAACAAAATGTGTTTCAAAAAGCACGCAACGTCTTATGTTATTGGTCAATGCCTGACGAAGTACAAACCCAAACATTTATTCTAAATCATTTGTCCGAAAAAACGTGGCTATTACCTGTTATAAAAGGAAATTCATTAGAAATTAGCCGTTTTACAGGATCAGACAATTTGCAACAAGGTGTTTTAGGCATTGGAGAACCTATTGGAGAGTCTTATGATGGAGCAATCGATCTGGCTATTATTCCGGGATTGGCGTTCGATCGCAACGGCAATCGACTGGGAAGAGGCAAAGGTTTTTACGATCATTTTCTCTCTAAACAATCTATTTATACCATCGCTGTGGCATTTCATTGTCAACTTTTAGAAGAAGTACCCGTTGAACCATGGGATGTTATCATGCGGCAAATCATTACGGAGGAAGAAACTATTGTCCCTGATTTTTCAAAACCCCATTGAATCCACGTTGTCTTGATAATTTACAGTCAACAAATTAGAAAATACCACTCTTTTTTAGCAAAAAATCAAGCAAAACGCTTGCAGGAATCAAAGGAAAGATTTACCTTTGCAACGCTTTTGAGAACAAACACCCATCAAAGAAGTTTTAGAATAATGCTTCAAAAGTTGGATGGTAATGAATTCAAAACAATTTTATTCTATCTTCTTCAGTAGCTCAGTTGGTTAGAGCACCTGACTGTTAATCAGGGGGTCGTAGGTTCAAGTCCTACCTGAAGAGCAAAACAAAAAAGCTATTTACAGATGTTGTAAATAGCTTTTTTGTATTTAAACAGCTCACTGGTAAATAAACAGACAAAATGTATTTTTGCAATAAAAATAATATATTGCAAAATGATCTATTTATAGAGTTAATAAAATATGTTCTACCAAAGAAATGATAGAATGTTATGATTTGGAAAATATTAAAGGGGTAAATGAGATTTTACGGAGAAGCTACAATATATCATCAAAAGTATCACAGAAAAAAGAGTAAAGAGGATTAATGGGAAACAATACTTTCAAAAACAGATAGCAAGATATCAATTGAAAACAGCCATAAAAAGAGAAATCCACAGAAATACTTGCCGGCTATTCATGAATTGTAATGAGTTCCCATTTTTTGAAACATTGCTTTTGAGGATGAAAAATTATTGATGGAGTGAGTTTGTAGGTGCTCATTTTAGAATATACTTTTTATTCAACCTTCACTTCATGAGGTTGAAACAAATAATTTTCTAATGTTAAACGAATTTCTTTTGGAATAGGGATCGCTTTTTGCTCCTTGAAATCAAAATGAACCAATACAGTTATTCCTTTGGTACACCGTTGATCGTTTTGCCATGCTTCTTGATATACCTCGAAAGAGGAGTTGCCGATGCGTGATATATACGTGCGAATTTCAACATCCTGATTGAAATAGAGTTGTTTCAAAAAATCGACCTCAAAACGAGCCAGAATTAAATTCCAGTTGGAAAAATTAAATTCGGGATTAAAACAACGATAAATAAGATTACGAGCTTGCTCAAACCATCCAGGCATAACGGTATTGTTTACATGGCCAAGACCATCAATATCTCCAAATTTTGGTGTAATCAACATGGAAAAATACATATCTTCATTGAATTTTATACATGCAACACGTTGATAACATTGTGCATATATGTTTTTGGTTGGAATAGGAATTGACTGAAAACATCATCATCCTTTCACTTGCAAAGGTACGGCAAAGCCAGCACACATGAAAGCAAAAGGATAGACTTTGGCATGAATCGTGATCAAAAGGCAGTGTTTTGCTCCATTAGCAATCATGAAAAGAGGCATCTACAGCCATCATAATCCATGTATCTAAAACTGGTTTTGGTTTGCAAGCAAGCGAAAATTGCTGATTATCATGTGATTCAAATGTTCCCTGCCTTGTATTAAATTGCAA
>JAJZHJ010000342.1 GCA_021804525.1 Bacteroidota bacterium
CCAATTTTTATCATAATAGGTTGTTGTTGTAGAATTTACTTAGTAAAAAGAGAAATACATTAGATATAGCCTTGAGACAAAATCTTTTGTAAATCGTCAGGTGAAATATTGATAGTTAGTTCTCCATGCACAGCCAATGAGATGGATCCTCGTTCTTCGGAAACCACAATTGCTGCTGCGTCGGTTTGCTCAGAAATTCCCATTGCTGCTCGATGCCTCAATCCCAAATGTTTGGGAATGAAATGGCTTTGCGAAAGCGGTAAAATGGAAGCAACTGAAGTTATTTTTTTGTTTTCAATAATCATAGCTCCATCGTGTAATGGACTGTTTTTAAAGAAAATATTTTCAATCAACCGATTGTTTATTGATGCATCAATTGTTTCTCCAATTTGTATTTGATTCTCTAATCGGGTTTTCCCTGCCACCACAATAAGCGCTCCTGTGCGGCTTCTCGCTAAATGGCGACATGCCATTACTACTTGTGCAACTGCCATAGAATCACTACTTTCGTCTGTTTTGGCACCAAATTTTGGTGCAAACCGTTGTAAAAAATCCCATTGATGGCGTGATCCCAACATGGAAAAAAAACGACGAATTTCTAACTGAAAAATAATAATCAGAGCAATAATTCCAACACTCATCACTTTGTTGAGAATAGCTCCCAGCAATTCGAGCTGAAAAACATAGACTACGAAAAACCATACAACAACCAACACCAAAATGCCAATAAAGATGTTGTTGACGCCGGTGCCCTTAAATAGTTTATAGAGCTGGTAAAACAGTATGGCAACCAACGTAATATCTATGATATCCTTTATGCCAAATTCAAAATTCATTGTGTATTCTTCTTTGGGTTATCATTCGATTATAGCGTTCGGAATTGATTTCGTTTATGGTTGAAACGCCTGTTTTTTGTAAATCATTTTATTCAATGGATGACAAAGAATAAGTGTTTTCGAACATAGCAATAGCTTGAACAGCTTCGTTGACATCGTGTACACGCAAAATAGACGCCCCACCCATCAATGCAATGATGTTAACCGCAATGGTTGCTGGCAAACTATGATCGGCATCAGTGTGCAGGGTTTTATATAACATTGATTTTCGAGATAATCCCGCCAACAAAGGCTTTTCAAAAAGAGCGAAACGAGAAAAGTGTTTTAACAACTCGAAATTTTGAGTTGCCGTTTTTGAGAAACCAAAACCAGGATCCAGCACAATATCGTTAACGCCTAATTCGGACAATCGTTGGATACGTTGTGCGAAAAAGAGAGTGACTTCGAGAAAAAGATTTTTATATGTTGTGAATTGTTGCATTGTTTGTGGAGTCCCTATCATGTGCATTAAAATGTATGGAACTTGGTGATATGCAATGGTTTCATCCATGAGAGGATCTAATGTTCCACCTGAGATATCGTTGATTATATCTACTGCAAACTCGCGAATCACTTGATCAGCCACATGAGCACGATACGTATCCACGGAAAGAATTGCATCTGGAAAATGTTTTCTGATAATTGACAACGCTTCAAAGAGCCGTCTCATTTCCTCCTTTTCTGTTACTTCGACAGCAAAAGGCCTCGTAGAGTAGCCTCCGATGTCGATGATGGCGCCCCCTTCTGCGAGAATGGCTTCAACGCGGGCAATCATTCTTTCTTCTGTATTAACCCTGCTTTTTTCATAAAAAGAATCAGGAGTAACATTTAGAATCCCCATCACAATGGGGGAAGAAAGCGAGAGAATGCGATTTTTTAAGCGAATGGAGATACTATTAGATTGCATGTTTCCGTTATACAAAAACTCACTACAAATGTAGGAATTATCTTTGGAGTTCCGGTTTATCCGTACAGAAGAAAAAATAAACAGGAATGTGTGGCATAAATCGATCGTTTTTGTGAAGTGGCATAATTAAATTGAAGATTGAAGGCAATGACAGATTTGTATCAGAACATGTAATGCGTCGTTGAAAAAAAGTGATTCGACCAAAAATAAAAAATTTATATTCTGATAAATGGATAGATAAAAAAAACTATATTTGCACACTGAAATATGCTTCTATCATCATTGATTGATTTGTTTCTTTAATCAGTAAATCAATAGGATAACAAAGCGCTCGTAACCATTTGAAAATACGAAAAATCAAATTTATTTTCCCATGAAAATTTGCGATAAAATTGTAGGCATTGTATTGATTGGTCTTATAGCTACCATGGTTTCTTGTAAAAGTAGTTCAAATAATCAAATCCCTACTAAGTATTCCAATACAACAGGATGGGCATACAACGGTAAGAGTGGTGGCGGATTGAAAATCAATAACGCCTATCATGAAAAAACACCTCCTGATATGGTTTTAATCGAAGGAGGAACGTTTACCATGGGACGAAATGCAGAACAATTAGCACAAACAGCCAACAGTTTTCAGCGTCGTGTCACAGTCAATTCGTTTTACATGGACCAATATGACATCACGAATGAGAACTGGTTAGAATATTTGAATTGGACGAAAGAAGTATTTCATAATTCACCTGCCATCATTGAACGAGCCAAACCAAATGAGGCCGTATGGAGGGAAAATCTTGCCTACAATGAACCTTATGTAGAAAATTATTTTCAGCATGTTGCATATCGTCACTATCCTGTAGTTGGTGTAACATGGGAACAAGCCATGGACTATTGTGAATGGCGTACTGATCGTGTCAATGAAAAAATCTTGATTGATATGAAGAAGATTAAACCGACGCAATGGGATGCCATTCGGAAGTCAACTAATCCACAAGAAATCGCAGAAAAATATATTTTCAGTACAAAAAAATATTATTATACTAATTTCAACGAACCGCTTGGAGGTCGTGATACTTCCAAAATCAATATGTCTGATGGTATCCTATTCCCATATTTTCGCTTACCGACGGAAGCAGAATGGGAATATGCTGCTTATGGTTATAAATCAGACAAAAATGGAGAAGTTGAGAATGGACAGCTCTATCCTTGGCCATCTTCGCAAATGCGCCGTCCTGACAAAAAATATGCCGGCGAATTTATGGCAAACTTTGCGCGTGGACGCGGAGACATGATGGGAGTTGCTCATAATTCTGACAAG
>JAJZHJ010000343.1 GCA_021804525.1 Bacteroidota bacterium
TCCAAGGGCCTCTTATTTTTTTAAGAAACAAAGACTTTGGATGCCTTTTTATGGTGATCTCTATTTTTTTTATGACAAAGGGTATTCAAATTAAGAAGCAAAGAATGATAGTGTAAGTGTGTATTTTCTTTCACTTTTATGGAATATTTATACATTATGAGGGTGCTTTATTGCAATAACTCAGCGTGATTTTCAAGTGAAAGTGAATGTTTTCAGATTTACAGTGCGCACTATTGGAGTAATAGTGCGTACTATCGGAGTGTGAGTGCGTACTATCGGAGTAATAGTGCGTACTATTGGAGTAATAGTGCGTACTATTGGAGTAATAGTGCGTACTATTAGCGTAAAAGTATTTATTGTCAATGTAACTTCAATTATATAAGTGTCATTATATCAATGTGTAAAGGATATAGTGGTGTTTTTTGGTCGTTGTTGAAAATTATTTTGTCGGGGCAAATAAGAAATGGCAGCCAAATGAAGAGTTCCTTGAATAAACGGTTAATATTTATACATCTCTAATTTTTATCTTTTGCTGCAAACAGGTACTATTTACCATGTATGCATGCGTGTGTGACCTCTATTTTTTAACTATCCCGAAAAGTGGGTTGCCATTTTAAAAATCGTAAAAAGCCGTTTTTGCACAGCCTCTGGTGGGTAATTCTTCTCGACTGAGGCATGATTATCCATTCCAATTTCAAAAAAATGTTTCCCGTGTTGTAATTGTACTATAAATTCATCATCTTTGAAACGGCGTTTAAGAAGCATTTAAAAACGGTTTAAATGACTTTGCGTAGCATCTTGATTTTCGAGAATAGGACACACAAAACATCAAGAAACATGAATCATATATTGACAAAAACTATCGATTTGCACAATGGTGAACCCGATGCAAAACGAAAAGAAATACTCGATTATTTTGTAAAAACATGGGAGATAGACGAGAAACTCTATACTCAATTGAAATCCGACGAAATATTTTATCATCGGGGTGATCCGTTGCGCCATGTATTGCTTTTTTATTTAGGACACACAGCAGTATTCTATATCAACAAGTTGATGTTGGCAAAAATCATTGATAAGCGTATTAATCCTGAGTTTGAGTCAATGTTTGCTATTGGTGTTGACGAAATGAGTTGGGACGATTTGAACGAACGGCATTATAACTGGCCTTCCGTTGATGCAGTACGCGATTATCGTAACAAATCGAAAGAGGTGGTGATTGATGTCATTCGTAAAGTTCCTTTAGCTCTTCCAATCACGTGGAATGATCCGCTATGGATTATCCTGATGGGCATTGAGCACGAACGCATTCATCTAGAAACGTCTTCGGTGCTCATTCGTCAGCTACCATTAAAAGAAGTGGTCGCCGGAATGTTTGGAAAGATTTGTGATGAACGGGGCGAAACGCCTCAAAACCGATTGCTCCCTGTTTCTGGCGCTGCAATGAAACTTGGCAAACCATTGGATCATCCATTGTATGGCTGGGATAACGAATATGGGAATTATGTTGAAACTGTAGCCGATTTCAATGCCTCTGCTATGTTGGTTTCAAATGGAGAATTCCTGACTTTTGTCAACGATGGAGGTTATCGTACAGAAACTTACTGGACAGAAGAAGGGTGGAACTGGAGAAACTTCAAACAAGCTGAAATGCCTTTGTTTTGGCGTCGCGACGGAGAATCATTTCGGTTGCGACTGGTGGCCGAAGAGATTCCCATGCCTTGGAATTGGCCGGTGGAAGTAAATTACCTCGAAGCCAAAGCCTTTTGCAATTGGAAAAGTGCCAAAGAAACCAAAACATTCCGTTTGCCGACTGAAGCCGAATGGATGCGGTTGCTTGAATATTGCAAAATTTCCGACGAGCTGGAATGGGAATCGGCTCCGGGGAATATTAATTTAGAACATACTGCTTCACCGTGTCCTGTCGATCGGTTTCGCATGGGCAATTTTTATGATGTGATCGGTAATGTGTGGCAATGGACAGAAACACCTATTACAGGCTATCCGGGATTCAAAGTCCATCCGATGTATGATGACTTTTCCACGCCAACATTTGATGGTCAACATAACCTGATAAAAGGTGGTTCATGGATTTCCACCGGAAACGAAGCAACCTACCATGCTCGCTATGCTTTTCGCCGACATTTTTATCAACATGCCGGTTTTCGCTATATAGAATCGGAAACTCCCTTAGTGACTCATAATGATGAATATGAAACTGATGTTGAAGTCGCAAACTCTTGTGAAATCAATTGGAAAACTGATCCACATACATCAAACAATTTCTATCGTGACATAGCAAGATTAATTTACAATTTATTGAATGATAAGCCTGTTCAACGTGTTCTCGATATGAATGCCGATACCGGACGATTAGCTTTTGAGCTGGCTGTCCATTTTCCTGATATTACAGCACTTGACTTTTCGGCACGTTTCATTCGACTGCCTGTTCAGTTGCAGGCAAAAGGATTTATACGTTATATTGTAAAAGATGAAGGCGAATTAGTTTTCTATCGGGATATTGTGTTAGCAGATACCGGATTGGGTGCCGGAAAAGAACATATTCTCTTTATGCAAGCGGATGTCAACAACTTGAAATCCATGTATACAGGATATGATTTGATTGTTGTTCCTAACCTGCTTGAAGAATTACAAAATCCTATTGATTTTCTTCAGCATATCCACGAACGATTGAATGAACAAGGGTGGTTGATCATCACTTCTACCTACGAGTGGGACGAGCAACGAACTAAACGTGAATATTGGCCGGGAGGATTTAAACAAGATGGCGAATCGGTGACGTCGTTTGAAGGCATTCAAGCCATTCTTGGTAAACATTTCTCACTCGAAAAAAAACCGATTGATATTCTTACGACATTTCGCAAATCGTCACGAACAAGTGAAGTGAAGGTGTCTGAAGTATCTGTTTGGCGGAAAAACGATTAAGTTTGATTGAGTGTTGGCGCTTCAACTCCCCAAATTCGCATTTACTAATTGAACTTTGAAAAAGGAACACCTTCGCCTGTAGAGACTTTGGATAAAATAGAAACGCCTTCACGTTGGATAAAGGCGTTTCTACATTCATAATCA
>JAJZHJ010000344.1 GCA_021804525.1 Bacteroidota bacterium
ATCAACATCTGTCACCGTAAAAAGAGCGATGACTCGAAAAGAAGCTTCGGAGACAAATCCTTGAATTTCACGTTCCCGATCAACGATTAATCGTACCGCGACCGATTGAACACGTCCGGCAGAAAGAGACGACTTTATTTTGCGCCATAACACAGGCGATAATTCAAATCCGACGATACGATCGAGAATCCGCCGAGCTTGCTGTGCATTCACTAAATCAATGTCAATTTCACGAGGTTGTTCAATAGCTTTCAGAATGGCAGGCTTCGTGATTTCATGAAAAACGATTCGACGTGTTTTTTCATGTTTCAGTTTAAGTGCTTCTGATAGATGCCACGCAATGGCTTCTCCTTCACGGTCTTCATCGGATGCTAACCATACCATTTCTGCACCATCGGAAGCCTTTTTAAGATCGGTCACTAATTTTTTCTTGTCCGGTGAAATCTCATAAATCGGTTGAAATCCATTTGTAATATCAACCCCAAACGCATGTTCACTTAAATCGCGAATGTGTCCAAAGCTTGACAATACAGTATAATCACTCCCCAGAAATTTTTCAATCGTTTTGGCTTTCGCCGGTGACTCTACAATCACCAAGTTTTTTGACATAAGCTACATTTTTTGAAGCATTCAATCGATTCGTTTTAAAGAACGAATCAGCATAACTATAAAACAACCAATCGTATAAACTCAAAACAGAGAAATAGACTTTGACATTGTTAAACGAGTGCAAAGTAACGAAATGAATTTGTTAACTGCCAATTTTTCAGTGATTTTTTTGGAAAAAGATTTTTTTTCTCATATATAACGCAAGATGACACACCACTCAATACAGACATATATATTTGTTAATCAGATAATTAAATATAGACCCACATGAATATTTCCAACTGCATTCATAAAAAAGGATGTCAGAACCCAGATGGAAAACTCATTTAGGATACATATAAAAAAGAGTGGATGCAGGAAATAATCAAACAGCGTAACTCCTGTTTAGAGTAAAAAGTCGAGTCACCATAAGGTAAATCGACTTTTTATTATCTATTTTATCATAAACACAACGATGAACTTCAGTAGCACTCTACACATCTCGACGTTTTCTATTTGGCGTGTTTGACACCCCTCTTTGTGGGTTCGGTGCATGCCTAAAATTTCTTTGTTTAGGCTGCGCTTTGGTTGACCAAACAGGTGTTTCTCCAAATTCTGCGGGCAATGCAATACGATCAACTTGATTCTCAATTAATTCCTCTATACGTTGCATTCGAAGTATGTCTTTCCCGCTGACTAAAGTCACAGCTTCGCCTTCGCTGTTGGCACGCGCCGTACGACCGATGCGGTGCACATAATCTTCAGCATCGTGCGGAACATCGAAGTTGATAACCATGTTGATTTCTTTTATATCAATTCCACGACTAATGACGTCAGTTGCCACTAAAATTCGGGTTCGTTTGGAGCGAAACTCACGCAGCACCTCTTCACGTCGATCTTGTTCTAAATCAGACGAAATACCTCGCACACTATATTTTTGCTGTCTCAAAGCCGATGTAATTTCGTGTACCTTGTGTTTTGCCGAAGTAAAAATCAAAATAGAAGAATAATCAGGACGCTGTTGCAATAAATAGTGGATCACCGGAATTTTTTGTTGATCATATACTAAACAAATATGTTGCACCACATTATCAGCTGGTTTTGACATTGCTAAAGAAATTTCAACCGGTTGATTGAGGATTTTCTTGGCAAGCTGTCTGATTTTAGCAGGCATCGTAGCACTGAACATAAGCGTTTGTCTTTCTTTAGGTAAATGAGCAATGATCCTTTCTATATCATCTAAAAAACCCATATCAAGCATCTTGTCAGCTTCGTCCAATATCAAATGTTGTAACTGCGAAAAGTCACCATGCCCCATGGCTAAATGCGAAATTAAACGACCTGGCGTTGCCACAATAATATCCACTCCATTTTTCAACGCATTGACTTGTTGAGAAAATTCGCCACCATCGCCGCCACCATATATAGCAACAGAGCCAATTGATGCAAAAAACGAAAAACCTTGAATCTCTTGGTTGATTTGAATAGCTAATTCGCGTGTCGGAACAATGATCAATGTATTGGTTCCGTTAGACGGATTCTGAATCAATTGATGTAAAATAGGGAGAACAAACGCAGCCGTCTTTCCGGTACCGGTTTGTGCACACGCCACCATATCATGATTGTCTAATATGGCCGGAATCGCCATTTCCTGAATGGGAGTGGCTGTCTCGAAACCCATGTACGAAATAGCTTCTATCAAGCTTTCGTTCAGGTTGAGTTCTGAAAAATTCATGCGAGAAATAATTTAGTTAATCCAGTAAAATATAGCATTACCTGAAAACGAGTAACATTCTGCCACACGCGACTCATCCATTGTTTGATTTTCATTCCTCCAGTCAGAATAAACCTAGAAGCAAAAGTCTTGTATGTTTTATGCGAATAAATCACTTTAATTTGGATCTTCAAAAGTAGCAAAAATAACCCGTAGTAAGAAATCGATTAGAAGTAAGCAGACTGCGTATCACATTATAAATCAAAATATTCCCAGTTTCTATCGTGATTCGACAAACTTTCTGTAATTTTGTTGCTCAAAAATCAGCAGAAAACCACTCATTGGGTATGTGAGCATACTGACATACTATTTGCAACTGATACAAGTAATTATGGAATACAATTTCAGAGAAATCGATCGGAAATGGCAATCTTTTTGGAAAGAGCATCACATTTACAACGTTGATATTGATCCGTATCGTCCCAAATATTATGTACTAGACATGTTTCCTTATCCTTCGGGAGCAGGATTACACGTAGGACATCCGCTTGGATATATCGCTTCAGACATTTACAGTCGTTTCAAGCGGCTGCAAGGCTTTAATGTGCTTCATCCAATGGGATATGATGCATACGGCCTACCAGCGGAACAATATGCTATCCAAACAGGACAACATCCTGCCATTACTACCGAAAAAAACATTGCTCGCTATCGTGAACAAATGGATAAGATAGGGTTCTCGTACGATTGGAATCGCGAAGTACGTACCTGCGAGCCAGATTAT
>JAJZHJ010000345.1 GCA_021804525.1 Bacteroidota bacterium
AACGTTGTTGAAATGAATCCGAAACTAAACGATCATCCTGAATTGGTCAATGACGATCCGTATGGTGAAGGGTGGATTATTAAAACAACCTTGACTGATTCGTCAGAAATTGCCAAATTGCTTACTGCTGAAAAATACAAAGCGTTGGTCGGATAAATGAGCTGCATCAATGAAACGAGTCCCGATTTTCGGGACAAGTTACATGTGTCCCTTCGTGTTGAAAAAATAGATGTTCACATGAAAACGATCCTCAATGAGTTATTCTTTTATCCATCGTTTGTTCCTGGTTTGCTGTCTTGTTTCGATTCCATTAATCGGACTTACACAAAACAGACAAATCATTGTAGGGCAAATCATTGATCGCAAAAATCAACAACCCGTCAACAACGCAACGATCTGTTTTGAAAAAACCCTCATTGTAGCCCACAGCAACAATGAGGGCTATTTCTTTTTAAAAGGAGATGGGAATGGTGCTCGGTTAGAGATTTCAGCAAACGGTTATAAAACCAGACGAATAAGCATCAAACGAAACCGCAGTGCTTCTATTAACCTCGAACTTACCCCACTGCCTGCTTCAGCGCTTCCATTGGAACCTGTGACAGAAGATGCTTTTTCAAAAGCGATTGTTGAACAAGTAATTCAGCACAAACCAATTAACAACCCCGAAATAGGGTATCACCCCTCTACCGAATCGGAAAGGCTCAAGGCCTACGCCTTCAACATACCAAAAGGTTGGATTCATGGTCAAGAAGTGGCTAAGGCGGCCACTCTGTCATCTGATTCGCTCTACACGCTGCCTCTTTTCACGGAAGATAAAGTCTATCGTCAACCGAAATTTCCATCGGTAAGAGAAGATAAGGAATTGTTCTTCAACAAAGAATTGACAATTTTGCCTGTCAACAAAGAGTATATGCAAAAATTAGTCGGGCTATTTCTGCCGCATCAAAACTTTTATGACAATCGCGTAGTAATTTCAGGTAACTATTTTATAAGTCCTATTGCGAATGACGCACCGTTGCATTACAGTTATTACTTAAAAGATAGCACATTGGCGCAAGGACGCAAAATATATACCATTGGATTTCAGCCAAAACGAAAAGGAGAATATTTGCTAAAGGGTAGTTTATCAGTCGATTCAGCAACTTGTGCACTTACGTCAATCGCAGTAGAACTACCACGCACCATCGCCATTAATTTTGTGCATTCAATCGCTATTCAACAAATCTTTGAGTTTGATCGTGGAGTCTGGTATTATAAAAAAATCAATAATTTACTTGTGTTGGACATAACTTCGATTGGTGCATTTGCTCAAAAACCGCTTCGTGTCATCATTAGTAAGAACTTGCTTTTTGCTCCTCCCGAAGTAAACAATGACGACTTGTCCATACTTGACAAGGAGCGGCATGTCTCCTTGTCGGAACCAACCAATGATTCTCTTTATCAGCGTTTGAGCCGGTTTAATGACACTCGTTTTATGAGATTGGCAGCCTGGACAACCGATTTCTTCATGTATCAGTATGCCCACGTCGGAAAAATAGATATTGGCCCGTATAACACGTTATATCACAATAATGTTGTGGATGGCCCCATGTTAGCTTTTGCGATGAGGACAAACCAATCGCTGTGGAAACGGTTTAGTATTGGCGGCAATGGCGGGTATGCTTTTCAGGATCATAGTTGGAAGTTTGGTGGCGATGCACTCTATCGGTTGCCAACCCGACATTACCAGCAAGTAGACATCAGATATGACAAAAACGCATATCAAACCGGATTTAATGAAGATATTTTTTTAGTAAGCGAAGGGAAAGTATCGCCAAGTGGCGATGATGCATTTGCCTCCTTGTTTCGCTATACACCCGACACGGTCATCAATGAAATAGCCTCATGGCGTGTTCGGTATGAACGTGAGTGGACACGCGAATTCAAAACCACCCTCACGTTGTTCGATAACCGTATCTATTCAAACAAATATATTCAGTTTATCCACGATGGTACTCCTATAGAGAGTTTTCTGCAGCAAGGAGCCAAAATAGATTTCCGTTTTTCACGCGATCAATTGGTCTGGGACAATTGTTTTGAAAGGCGTTATTTGTCCAATAAATATCCGGTATTTCACGTTCAAATAGAAGGTGGCAATTTTCAGTTCAATCAAACCAATGGAGACTATTTGAAATTAATTGGAACGGTTAATCATACAATTTCATTCGAAGGAGGAACTATTTTCTATGTGGCTGAAGCCGGATATATTGTAGGCAATGTGCCCTATCCGTTGCTTTCAATTGCTCGGGGAAATCAGACGTATGCGTTTTCCGATTACAACTTTAATTTAATGAATAATCTGGAGTATGCCGGTGATAAATATGTACATTTGCATGTGCATTATTATTCGTCAGGTCTTTTGCTCAACAAGATTCCGGTCATTAAAAAGCTTGGTTTGTTAGAGTCATTTTCCCTGAAAGTAGCCGAAGGTGGGTTGCGTGATGATCATAACGAACTGATGGCGCTGCCTCAAGGCATGCAGTCAATAGGCACGACACCGTATGTCGAAGGAGGCGTGGGTATCTATAACATATTGAGTTTTATAGGTGTCGAATCGGACTGGCGTATCACACACCGCAATGATCCAAACGCTAATAAATGGGGAATACGCGTCTTTTTCTATATCAGTCTCTAATTTGCTCGTTGAAAAAGATCGGCTGATGTTCAACTATTTCAAAAAACTATAATGGATTTACAATATGCACCAACCTCATCACTTCTTTGCTAAAACAGGTCTTGGAGCGTTCTTGCTAATCTTGCTCCTCGGATGTAATACAAACACGACAACCATTCCACTTGCTCCTGTAAACCTGCAAGTCAACTTGCTTCAGGCAACGAATCTCACTGCAATCGGTTCGACACAAAGTTATATCACCCCCAGCACAGGATTAGAGTACTTAGGGTATGGTGGTATTTTGGTGGTACACACCTTAAACGACAACTATTGTGCCTTTGATTTAGCTTGTCCCTATGAAGCGCAGCAAACGGTACGTGTCGTCGTTCAAAGCGACTTAACAGCCAAATGTCCTGTTTGCG
>JAJZHJ010000346.1 GCA_021804525.1 Bacteroidota bacterium
TTAAAATCGCGATTCAAAAACGGAAAAAGAAATGTCGGATATTTCAGAGAAATGTCGCTGCTCAATTCGGTAGCATGGTAGGCAAAAATATTCGAGAGATTTCCTAACGATTCGTACGAAGCCCGCACATGAAATTTAAACAATTCCGCTCCCCGAAGCAAGTTACGATGTTGATACGAAAAATCTTCGGCAACACCCAGATTACCGCCTGAATTAGTGCCTTCCACATCATTGGAAAAAGATTGCAACTTGTCGGGAGTGATTTGCACATCACAATCCAACGTATCTGGTGCGTGTTCTTTGAACTGAATATTTACATACTTCACCGGAGGTAACGCATTGAGAGAAGCGTAAGTTGACTTCACTGCTTTTTCGTCATAATAAGATCCAGGATATATGAATGTATTAGAGACCAACGGTCTAATGCGGATAAATGGCTTCTTGTCATAAACCATACCATATCCTTCGTAGGCAACAGAGTCATTTGTATTCTCATCAGACGGGGATTCAATAAGTGTAGGAATTGTTTCAAAAGTAACGTGCCCGATTGTTTTGCGCGTAAACGTTTTATGCAAGAGTGAATCATTTCCCAACAGGTCGGGTCGCAAACCCAGTTCAATAGTTGCTTTGTTTTGCGCAAACGATGTATCGGCAGTAAAATGAAATGCCTCTTTCGTTACATTGTAGTACCCGTTATCCCGCAGAAACGAAGCTAAATCTGTTCGTTCCTGATCTAAGTCGTTAATGTTGAAATTCATTCCCGGCTTGATCAGATGCATGAAAGCAATCTGAGGCGATTTCTTATTCTTCAAAAGAGAATCGAGCGTAGGAGCTATTGTGAAGGAACTTATTTTATACGGATCGCCAAGCACGATGTGGTACAAAACATCGATCTTCTTTTTCTTTGCTTTTGTAATAACTTGCACTCTCGCATGTTGAAACCCTTCATTCTCTAACTCTTTTTGCAGTTCACTTCGAGAATCCACCATGGCTAAAGAGTCGTAAATAACCGGTTTTTCGCCTGCGCGTCTCAACCAGCGACTAAGCCATTTCGTAGAGTCTCTTCCGGAAAGGTTGTAGACAGCTAATTGCAAACGAAAGATGCTAAAGATACGTTGATTGGGAGCCTGACGCAAAAACGGGCTTAACATATCGGCGTTTACATCTTTGGAATGTACCTGTATGTGCTCTGTGTTCAACAGATACTGACCATCCGGCACATATTTGGTGCTATTGCAAGCACCAATTAAACCCGAAACAACCAATAAAATCAACCAACGAAAATTCTTCATAAATTTATATAGGCAATAAGGATCTGAAAATATACCAATGAAATCTGGAAGCCTTCAGTTATTCAATTCCTCCGATCTTAATGGCAAATCCCTAATATCTTTTCATGATGGAAGCTCCTCTGAAATAGTGTAACAAAATGTCGTGATAATTATATCCCTGATCTCCCATCACTGCGGCTCCGATTTGGCAAAGTCCAACGCCATGCCCCCAACCGGCACCTGTCAATAGGAATTGTTGAGGAACCCCATCCTTCAGATCGAGAGCATCAACTACAAAGGCAGAACTATAGAGATGAGATACCGAAAGCGCTTTGCGAATCTCCAACTCTTTGCCGATGATCAACGTCTTTTCGGAGCCGACAATTTGCAGACGGCTAAGTCGTCCCGAGGTTCCCCTTTCTACAGGAATCAATGCCAAAATATCACCAAAATCAATACCGGTGCGCATGGTAATCAACTGCGAAAGTTTTTCTTGCGAATAAGAGATCGTCCATCGATAAAAATCGGTTGTCTCCTGATCATAGTTATTCAACACCTGATCTAAAATGGCATGATCATGAGTATTGCAAAATGCCGGCGGTGTACTGCGAATCCATTTCTCCGCATTTTCTTCAATAGTTAAATCTATCATTGCATTTGCATCTGCATCATCTCGAAGAGCAACTAAATAGGGATGCGCAACCGGTTCCCAACAGTTCTCAAACAATTCGGTAATTCCGCCGCACGACTTTGAAAAACGTGCGTCGCAAATCTCCCCGTCATATTCCAACACTTCCCCCCACGTTGACTGAACAGCTTCTTCGACGGCTTTGTTCTGACGAATAATTCCCTGATAACGTTGGCAGTGATCATCGGCACACACATCAAACAACGTGTGATCTTCGCGGTCGTACCAACGAATCAAACTATCATCGGTGCGTTCCATTGAAACATAATGTGCATCTTTCACCATGGTGGCCTTCTCTGTTTGAGCTAAAAGCCAGCTGCGTGAAATCACTGCATGAGCCTTCAGAAGTTCGAGCGAACTGGCAGCACTCATTTCCGACGAAATAACGCTAGTGAGATAAGCCTCTACACCAAGTTGATTGATGGCAACCAAATTATCACCATCGACCACGAGTTTCAATACACCCAAGAATTGTTGATCTTCTTTGCGTTCCCAATGAAAATTGATACCAATAATTACCTCTTTTATTTCAAAAAAGGTATTGGTAGGATTAATGGGAGAAAAAACTAATTCATCATAGAATGCCCCTTCCCATTCAATCATTCCATCTTGAAATGAGGCGGTTGAAATTCCTTGAACTTTAGGTGCAGCAGGTGTGCAGGCAAATTCACCATGAAACGCAAACGTGATGGTTGGTTGAATTAAAATCCCCACGCTCACAATAGGTTCGTCCATAAATTTGAAATAACGGATTTGTAAGGGAGCAAAGATAACTATTTTTGAGAGGTGGTAAAAGCGATGAGCAACAATAATCGCACCGCGTGAAAATGTTCCATTAGTCAGACCTCTGCACTCAGAGTGAAGGTCTGACTAAAAGACATCCTCATTTCGCTCATAAAACCTTCATTGATGTAATCCAAGCAGCCACAAATTTGCGGGAAGCAATCCACGACCGTTTTTAGGCTGTTGCAATTTGAGAGAGGAAGTTGTTGATAATTTTCGGGGTGTCACCAATCAACGGCAAAAAATCTATCCTGTTCAACACACCGTGCAGCTATTTCCTTTTGCAGTTTCAAAGGCTTCTTTTCCTT